>JAFGPH010000108.1 GCA_016926135.1 Deltaproteobacteria bacterium | reverse complement strand
TCTTTCATCCATGGGCGAGGAGTCCATCCCTTCAACAGACTATCGGCGTCCTGCGCTGCCCCGGCCAACCGAATGAATGTCACCCGATAGGACCTTGTGGGTTCCCCCGTTTCGAGACCTGATAATCAGTGCCCCGTCCCGGCCCAGATCCTCCACCACCCCCGAGAGGTTGCGCCCCATGACCTCAAGGGACACGTGCCGGCCCAGGATATCCGTGAGCCCCTTCCATTTCTCGATCAGGGGACCGACCCCTCCCCTTCCGAGCGAGTCGTAGAACCCCTCCATGAACCGGAGTACCAGGGCCAGCAACCTGGACCTTTCAAAGATTCTGCCGGTTTCAAGAAAGAGGGAGGTTGCCGTCCTTTTCAGATCACGGGGAAAGACCCGGGTGTTCACATTCAGGCCCAGGCCGATGACCACGTAATCCACCGCCTCGATTTGCGTACCCGCCTCAGCGAGCACGCCTGCCACCTTCCTGCCGTTCAGAAGGACGTCGTTGGGCCATTTGATTTTCACCCCCCGAAACCCCAGGGAGAGAAGGGTTTCCGCAATCGCCAGCGAGGCGAGGAGCGGCATCTTCGCAATCTCCATGAGCGGGAGTTCCGGTCTCAGGATCACGGAGGCATAGATGCCTTCCCGTTCAGGCGAATACCACACCCTGCCCTTCCTGCCCCTCCCTTCGCTCTGCCCCTCTGAGACGACTACGGTGCCTTCCGGTGCGCCCTCGGCGGCCAGGGCCTTGGCCACGCTGTTCGTGGAATCCGTCCGGCCGAGGAAGATGATCTCTCCGCAGCCGATTACCCTGGTCTTCAGACCCCCACGGACATCCTGGGGCGTCATCCTGTCCGGCGTCCGCTTGAGCCTGTAGCCCTTGCTGGGGGCTGAATCGATCAGGTATCCCTCGTCCCTCAACCGGCGTACGTGTTTCCACACGGCCGACCGGGTGAGGCACAATTCCCTGCTCAGGCCTCCACCGGAAACCCATGCCCCCCTCATTTCCTTCAACCGGCCGAGCAATCTCTCCCTGGTGTCCACCTCACCCCTTCTGCGCGTGCCTCTCGCCTAAACCGATTTTGGAGAGACATGTTGTTCGACATTCATCATTCACAATTCTGGTTGCGGCCGTAGGCCTGCATTGGGCTTATGATGAAACAGGACACTAGCCCTGCCTTGTTCCATTGTCAACCTGAAATACATGTATGGGTTGACATTTGAAGAAGGCCTTCAGGAACGCTGAGACTTGATATGCAGATCGCGCTGGGGGAAGGGAATTTCGATGTGATGCTTCTTGAAGGTGTCCCAGATTGCAATGCGGACGGCGCTTCGCACGTTGGAGATGCCGTTTTCCGGGTCCCCGATCCAGATGCGCAGTTCCATGTCGATGGAACTGTCGCCGAAGTTCTTCAGGTGACAGGCCGGCTTGGGATTCTCCAGCACGCGGGGAATGTTCCCGGCGGCCTCGGTCATCAGCCGCATCACCTCGTGGACGTCGGATTCGTAGGAGACGCCGACGGTTATCTTGAGACGCACCAGCCTGTCGGTGTAGGACCAGTTGATGACCCGGTTGGTGATCAGGTCTTCGTTGGGGATGATGTACTCCGTGTTGTCACGGGTAATGACCGAAACATAGCGCGCCCCCAGGGACTGAATGCGGCCGTATGTCTGCCCCACCTCGATGATGTCTCCCGGTTTAATGGAGCGGTCGAGCAGGAGGATCAATCCGCTCACCAGGTTGGAGACCACCTTCTGCAGCCCGAAACCGACGCCCACGCCGATGGCACCGCCGAAAAAGGCAAAGGCCGAGAGGTTGATACCCAACGTGCTGAGCGTGGCGATCACCGCGGTCACCAGGAGGGTAGCCTTCAAGGCCTTGGCCAGGAAGACCTGAATGGAAGGCGTGAGACCGTCCAGGGTCCTGATCCGCTTCTCCAGCAGCCCCGAGGTGCCCAGAGCCAGCCACAGCAGCAATCCCAAAAGCAGGACCGCCTTCATCAGCAACAGCAGCGAAACGCGAACCCCCCCGAGCTGAACGGCCAGGCTGTCGAGCAACGCCAGGGTCGGATCCAGCAGGGAGAGGATGTGCAGGGCCGCGATGGTCCAGGCCGCCGCGGCGATGAATCGCGCCCAACTGGGTTCCCGGACAATGGATGCAAGCAGTCGGATCAGCACCCATGCGCTCAGTAGGCTCACTGCGGTGTCCAGGATCCGGCCCGGAACGCCGAAATGCCGGAAGGCAACGAGAACGAACACCAGGATGGCGATGGCCACAATCTGCGTGAGCAAACGACGTAGGGTTTCGAGAAAGCGGCCGAGGCTCTGCTCTCCCCATCGGTTCCTCTCCATGAAGTGGAGGACTCTGCGCTTGAGCGGTCGGGCCACCAACCAACCCAGCCCCAAGCCGCCCAGCACCGCCACCAACTCCAGGAGGCTGCTGACGACGAACACCTCACGCAGCAGCCACTCCCAGACGGAGAGCAGCAAGCTCGTCCAGTATTCAGCTTGAAGGAACCTTCCCATGCCACCTCGATCTTCTATTGCATAACAGATTCGCCGGCCAAACACAACCGGACCGGGTTTTAGGGTTGACACAGGACACCTCTTTTCCTTACCTTGACAAAGAAGGCCCCTCTTCGACCCCGGGACCGATCACTCAAGGCAACTGCCATCGCCGAAACCGTCTCCTGCGACAGCCCGGAGAACATGTCGGAATCACACACAGGAGGAATTTTCATGACGGATCATTCTTACGTTCCCCCCTTTGCCGTCAAGGACTGCGCCCTGATCGCCATCGCCGAAGGCACGAGGGCGCAGGGACTGAGAGAGCTCAGGGAGCACCTGCGAGATATCGACGAGGGCTGCATCTACTATCATTTCTGGGGAGGACTCCTCCGGCCCCGGTTCGATGATCCTGAATACCACAATGACTTCGCCATCTGGGTCGCCCGGGCGCTCCACAACAAGCGCCTCGCCGAGCGCCTCGCCCTGATTGACCCTGCGCAGTTCGAGAGCATGGAGGCTCTCAGAAACGAGCTGATCGAGGTCATCGAGGAGAGCCTTGATGAAACGGAATACCCACCTCTTTCACGGCGGGATGATCAGTTTGAATTCGTCCGTTCCCAAATTGTGGTCTTTGACACAAAACTCACACTAGGCAGGCCCGAAGAACTCGTTCAGGTCCTTCCCCGCCTCTCTCTGGGAAGTATCTTCTTCCACTGCATTGATGCTCGAAGACGGAACCGAAACGCCCTGGATGATTTCAGCACCTGGCTTCTGGACTTCGGGGAAGAATACAGGAAGGTACGTGAAGGCATTGAAGAGCTCTGCCCTTATTTCTCCAGTTTGAAGGATCTGCGTGACGGTTTGGGGGAGATCTTCCGCATTCATCTTGAAAGGAAAGACGCCTGATGCAAAGCGCATTACTCGATCATTACTCCGAGGTGGCAGGGCATGATGTGGTTGAACACCTTCGCCAGTTGGCACGTCCCCTGGAAGGTCTGAGGGTTGTCCACGTGAACTCCACGAAGGTCGGGGGCGGCGTTGCCGAGATTCTGCACAAGATGGTCCCGCTGATGCAGGAACTCGGCATCCGGACCGACTGGGAGGTCGTCACGGGTGAACCTCTCTTCTATCGCTGCACCAAGGGGTTCCACAACGCCATCCAGGGCAACGAGGTTCCTCTCCCGCAGGGGCTCCTGCAGGCCTACGAAGATGCAAACAGGAAGACCGCCGAATCCCTGAGAGAGGTGCTGCAGAATGCGGATGTGGTCATCGTGCATGACCCGCAGCCCGCCGCCCTGATACGGTCTTTTCCCGAACGCAAGGGCAAATGGGTGTGGCGCTGTCACATAGACGCCAGTAGGCCCTTTCGGCCGGTGTGGAAGTATCTGCGAGAATTCGTCGCCCAATTCGACGCCAGCGTCTTCTCCCTGGCGCCCTTTGCACAGAAACTGCCACACCCGGTCTACCTCATAGCCCCCAGCATAGACCCTCTGCATGAAAAGAATATCGACCTGCCGGAGGGCGAGGTCCGGGAGGTCTTGGGTCGTTTCGACATCGACCCCGAGAGGCCCCTCATCGTGCAGGTCTCCCGATACGACCGGTTCAAGGACCCCTTGGGGGTCATACGCGCCTATAAGCTCGCAAAACGGCTCATCCCCTCCCTGCAGCTCGTCCTCGCAGGAGGCGGGGCATCGGACGACCCGGAAGGGGAGGCCGTGCTGGAAGAAGTCCGAACCGCCGCCGAGGATGACAAGGCTTTGAAGGTCCTGCTTTTGCCGGGGGATGCACACCGGGATATCAACGCCCTCCAACGCGCCGCCCACATCGTCCTCCAGAAGTCCATCCGCGAGGGGTTCGGTCTCACCGTTACTGAGGCGATGTGGAAGATGAAACCGGTGATCGGCGGAGACACTGGGGGGATTCGCATCCAGGTGATCAATCACCATACCGGCTTTCTGGTCAATTCACCGGAGGGAGCGGCCCTTCGGATCCGCTACCTTCTCCATAACCCTTCTATGCTAAGGGAGATGGGGCAAAAGTCCAGGGAGTTCGTGCGGGAAAACTTCCTGATCACCCGGCATCTGAGGGAGTATCTGACACTCTTCTTCGCAATCCTACAGGGTTCCAGAGAACGGATCGTGCTGGGTTAGAGGAACAATCATGAAGGTCCTGAATCCTATGTTCGATTACCGTCATTTCTGCAAAAACCTCCCGGATGCCCTGCAGAGGGCTCTCCTCCTCGACTATGACGGGACCCTGGCACCCTTCCACTCAGACCCATCCAGGGCATTCCCCTATTCCGGGGTTCCGGAGATGCTCAACCGGATCATGTCCTCCGGCAAGACGCGTGTGGTGGTCATCAGCGGTCGCTGGACCAAGGATCTCCTGCCCCTCCTGGCGCTACGTCGACAGCCGGAGATATGGGGCTCTCACGGCCTGGAAAGACTCCGCAAAGACGGTTCCAACGAAATCGC
>JAFGPH010000602.1 GCA_016926135.1 Deltaproteobacteria bacterium | reverse complement strand
GTGAAGACGGAGTCCTTCCTCCCTTGGCAGTACTCCACCAGATCGCCACTCCGTCACTGCACCGTGAGATCTTACATCGGTAGGCCCGCCCGGAGGAGCGCGGGCGCATCCTGGAATTCGGAAGAGAGAGGAACACAAAGACATGCCCATCTATGAATTCTACTGCGGGAAATGCCACATGATCTTCAATTTCTTCTCTTCTACGGTCAATACCGAAAAAAGACCCATCTGCCCCCGTTGCCGCAAAACCGCGCTCGTGCGCCAGATGTCCACCTTCTCCTCACCCAGGGGGCTCAAGGAAGAAGAGGACACGCCTCTGCCGGATATGGATGAATCCAGGGTCATGGAGGCCATGAATGTGCTCGCCAGGGAGGCGGACGGCCTGGATGAAAACGATCCTCGCCAGGCGGCGAACCTCATGCGGAGGCTCTCGGACATGACCGGTCTCAACCTGGGGAGCGGGATGGAGGAGGCCCTGAGGAGGATGGAGGCGGGTGAAGACCCTGAAGAGGTGGAGTCGGAGATGGGAGATCTTCTGGAAGAGGAGGACCCTTTCAGCCTCAAGAAAAAGTCTGTCCGCCCGGGCAGAAGGCCTCCTCCCCAGGTGGACGGGAAGCTCTACGACCTATGAAGCGGAAACATAGGTTCCAGGTTCACGGTTCAGGGTTCACGGGTTCTCCCTGGCCTTCCTTTCTTCCCTGCACCTTGTACCTTATACCTCGCACCTTTCCGCGACCTGCTATACCTCTACAAGTTCTATGTCCCCCCACGCAGCCATGTGACGGCCCAGGATGACAAGACACCCCTGGACCCCCTGGATACGGGACGCACGCCCATCGATACGTCCCAAATCCCTCTTCCCGCGAATGGTGTTGCAGAGGGCGGTCGCTGCGGCGTCGGAAAGCGCGGCCGACCCGGAGAGCACACAAACCGCATCCGCGATGCCCGTACTGAACGAATGACCGACGGTTCCCGAGGAGGAACAGAGACCGGCGGGCATCCGCCGGGTGGAAACCAGGAGACCGATCCTCTCGCTCAGGGGCGAATCTCCGGCAAAGACGGATACGGTCACGTCCCGTTTCGCCGTCAAAAAGACGTCCCCCCCGTTCTCCACGATCACCTGATCCGTGGATCTCAGAAGCCCCCTCCCGACGAACTCGGCTATAGCGCCGGCGACAGAGGCCATGGGTCCTACGCCCGATCGTTTTGCGGCCTCGATCATGTCCTGCACAACCGGGGGGGCCGTGGGATCGTCCGGGTAGGGCCGGAGCGTTGTAAGGAACTCGGAATGGGAGCGGATGTAGGATTCAAGCTGGTGTCTTGCATTGAGGATCAGGTCCCGCGTCTCGTCCACAAGCGCTTCACCCGCACTCACCCACAGGTCCGTCTCTTTGAACACGACCTGGAACGATGCGAGCCCCGCGGCCGTCACCCTCTTCCTGTATGTGCGGTCCGTATATGCCTTCATAGGATCACCAGGGTCAGGAAAGGGATTCAGGGGGTAACCCTGCCGGGAGACGAAACGCAGATCACTGCGGGCGGGCCCTTCGCGGAGGAGATCCAGGATCTCTTGAGGGAATGCGGGGCCGGCGTGACAGGGGCTCAGGAGCCACTCATGTCCGAGACAACCTTCCCCACCGACTCCACCATTTCGACCATGATGGCCGTGATATCATCCTCCTGCAGCCCCAGGCCCTGCACCACTCCATCGTCCAGCTCATAGTGCATCCCGTCCAGCCCGGCCCCCACGCCGCTCATCATGGCGATGGCATCCGCCGTGTGAACCATATGGACCAGTTCGTTTCCCTGAGATCTATCCGGGGTATGGTGATACCGTATGGCGCTGACCAGGACCTGCGGCACATTCCACGTCCTGCAAAGCTCAAAGGCGATCTCCGCATGGTCGAACCCCAGAATCTCTCTCTCTGCTATCAGAAAGGGGCGCTCCTCCTCCGCCATGAACCTCCGAAAGGCGTCTTTCCTCTGCATGACATAGGGATCCAGGATGAGTTTGCCGGCATCGTGAATCAGGCCTGCGGCAAAGGCGTCGTTCTCCAGGGCGGGATTCTTCCGGCTAGCGATGATCTTGGATCCGAAGGCGACCGCCAGCGAGTGCTGCCAAAGGTCGCCCGCAGCCAGGTCATACCCCGCCAGTATGTTGCCCAGCACTGCCGAGCCTCCCGCCAAGACGACAATTTCCGACAGGGTTTTGTATCCCAGCACGACGGAGGCGTGCTGGATGGAGGAAACCTTGCCCATGAGACCGTAATAGGCCGAGTTGGCCATCTTGAGTATCCTGGCGGCGATGGCCTGGTCCGTCTCCAGGACCCCGGCCACTTCCTGAAAGCTCGACTGCGGGTTTCCCAGAACCTCGCGGGCCTTGAAAACCGTCTGGGGCATGGGAGGCAGTTCCTTGACGCCTTTCAGGATCCTGGCCTTCAGGGCCTCTCCCCTCTCCGGGTCGCCGGTCTCCACCGGTGGGGAAGCGGAAGAGGGGTCCCCGGCCTCAGGGTCTGCCGCCGACCGGCGTAACTTGATGACCCCCTTGCACGCAGGACAGGGAAAGGAAACCTCCTCCCCCTCGGGTAGGCGCTCCTCGGGGATCTGATACACCTTGTGGCGTTTCGGGCATTCGGCCTTTACACTACCCACTCTTCCTCCCTGGACGAAGCGTCATCCGTCCCTCCGTCCTCTCTGATCCTCCCAATTACCCCACCCTGATCTTGCCTGCATCGATATCCAGTGTCATGGAACGGACCTTTGTCCCGCCCGTGTCCTCGATCTTCACGGCCAGATTGGCCTTACTGAGGGCCTCCTTCACCGCTTCGACTACATGCAAAACGCTGCCCGAGGCGCTCTGGCTCTTCAGCAGGGCGGCGCCGCCCGCGATCGCGACGGACAAGGGAGGCTTCACACCCCGGTGCGCCAGTTCTTCCAGCGCATAGGGTATGGCCGAATCGGCATACATGACGGGATTCTTGGATGCGATGTGCCCGGAGCGCGGTGCCAGGATGTGCAGTCCGGCTCCTGTCTTCTGGGTGGGGCTGTAAAGGATGACGCCAACACCGGAGCCGATTTGATCGATCTTTAGCAGGCCGGCAGTAGCAATCGCGCAACCCAATAGCTTAACAGATATTTCCGCCATCAATTTGGTCGAGCCGCAACAGTGCCCCCTCTGGGCTCGGGAAAGTAGGGCAAAAGAGGCGTCCTGTCAAGCCCAAAAGCCGACGGTCATTTCCTTGCAAGAAGCGCGGCGCCGAGGGCCCCCACGATCTGAGGCTCTTTATAGACATGGATCGGTCGGCCGATCTTCTCCTCCATGAGAACCACCACGCCCCTGTTCTTGGCCACGCCTCCGCTCATGGTCACCCGGCCGCTCACACCCAGGGCCTTCACCATGCTCCAGACCCGATTGACCACGGCACGATGGAGCCCCCGGATGATCTCTTCCCTGGGATGGTTCTGGGCCACCAGGGAAACCACTTCGCTCTCGGCAAACACGGTGCACACGCTGCTGATCGGCACCTCTTTCTTGCTCCGGAGGGAGAGAGTGGCCATCTCCTCAAGGGAGACTCTCAGTTTGGCGGCCATCACTTCCAGGAACCGGCCCGTACCCGCGGCGCACTTGTCGTTCATGGTGAAATCGAGCACCCTGCCGCCCTCCCCCACCCGGATGACCTTGGAGTCCTGTCCTCCGATGTCGATGACCGTGCCCGTATCCGGAAACAGGTGGCACGCCCCCATGGCGTGGCACGAGATCTCCGTGATCTTCCTGTCCGCAAGGGGGACGGAAACGCGTCCATAGCCCGTGGCCACGATCCGGGTCAGATTCCCACGTTCGATACCGGCCCTGGCAAGAGCCCCTGCCAGCGCCTCCTCGGCGGCCTCGGTGCTGTGCGCGCCCGTCTCCACGATGCTGTACCCGGCGATCCCCTGGTACGGATCCAGGATCACGACCTCCGTACTGAGGGAACCCACGTCGATGCCTGCAAAGTAATCCATGCCCGGAATCCCTATTCCAAAAAGGCGGTCCTGTCAACTCTTCATGCCTCCCCAAATCCACCGCCTATTTTGCGAGCTGTCAATCATTGCACGGGGTTTGGGAAGGTTCCTGTTCACCAGCAAGCATCAGATGCAAGGCTTTCGAAATCCCGAGGAATGAGGCGTACATTCTGGTACGCCGCAGTGACGAGGGATGAGAGTAACGCAGCAGATGATGTTTGATGGTGAATCAGGACCTCATGCTTCTCCACGAGGAATGCCTGCTCCCGGCATTGCCAAAGCCCTTTCTCACCTCGCCACCGAAGCGCTGAAACAAGAAAACGATGCGCCGCCCCTCTTCACATACCCTATCGGTATCTGAACTCTGATCAGACCTGACAAAAAGAGCAGTTCTGTGTAATTGGGGCCAAGCTTTGATGTCTCAGAC
>JAFGPH010000107.1 GCA_016926135.1 Deltaproteobacteria bacterium | reverse complement strand
TCCCACCTCTACGATGAAAGAAGCGACGGGGTGAAGAGGCTGGTAGCCCAGGTGATCAAGGTGGCCAAGGAAAAGGGCCGCAAGATCGGCATCTGCGGTCAGGCCCCCAGCGACTTTCCGGAATTCGCGGAGTTTCTGGTGGAGTGCGGCATCGACTCCATCAGCCTCATCCCTGACACGGTTGTCAAGACGCGCCTCGCCATCGCGGCCAAAGAGAAGAAAATGGGAATCAAAGTCGAGGAAGATTGAGCGAGCCCATGAAGAATATCAGGATTCTGGGTACCGGTTCCTATGTCCCTCCGAAGATACTCAGCAACGTTGACCTGCAGAACATGGGTCTTGACACCACCGACGAGTGGATCACCCAGCGAACCGGGGTCAGGGAGAGGAGGATCTCCGACCCGGACGTGAACACCTCCGACCTGGCCTATGAGGCCTCCATGAAGGCCTTGGACATGGCCGGACTCAAGCCCGTCGATCTGGATCTCATTGTCCTGGCCACGATCACACCGGACACCTGCTGCCCTGCTGCGGCCAACTGGCTGCAGGCGAAGATGGACGTTCCGCACGCGGTCACCTTTGACGTGACTGCGGCCTGCTCCGGATTCATCTTTGGACTCAACGTGGTCTCCCAGTACCTGCTGACGGGAAACTCCCGGTGCGCCCTCGTGGTGGCCTCGGAGATCATGACCCGGACTCTCAACTGGAAGGACAGAACCACCTGTATCCTCTGGGGCGACGGGGCGGGGGCCGCTGTCCTCGCCCGGGGCGGAAAGGGGCACGATCTCCTTTCCACCCATCTCCATACGGACGGGGCCGGCGGCAAGGATCTCCTGTTGCCGGGGGGAGGCTCCAGAACGACACCCATTTCCCACGAAAGCGTGGACAGGGGCCTTCACACCCTGAATATGATCGAAGCGAATGCGAGCTTCAGGGTGGCGGTCAGGCACTTCGTGGATTCGATCAAGGAAGCAGCGGACTTCAGCGGTGTGGACGTGCGCGAGATCGACTGGTTCATCCCCCATCAGGCCAATCTGCGCATGTTCCAATCCATGGCCAAGAGCCTGAATCTCCCCATGGAAAAATTCTATGTCACCCTTCACAAGTACGGAAATATCTCCTCCGCATCCTGTGCCATTGCCCTCGACGAGGCGGTGCGCGACGGCAGCATCAAGAGGGGCAACCTGATCTGCATGCCCGTCTTCGGAGGCGGTCTCACATGGGGCAGCGCCCTGATCCGGTGGTAACCCTCACCCTTTTGGATGCCTCATCAACAGGTCCCTCGCCCTCCTGATGAATTCCTCCTTTTCCACAAGGGATTCGATCCTCAACCCTTTCTGCTCCCGACCTTCTGCGTCCAGAAAGACCACGGTGGGCACCCCCCTGATCGCATAACGACTCAGGATCTGCTGCTGGGAATCCTTGCGTGTCGTGAGATCCAGGCGCAGCGTGAGAAAAGGGCGGCTGAGCTGAACCACCTCGGGATCTGTGAAGACATGCTTCTCCAGTTCCCGGCAGGGGATGCACCAGTCGGCGTAGAAGTCCAACATGACAGGCCGCCTCTCTTTGGCGGCCTTTGCCAGGAGTGCCTCGTCATAGGGGATCCATCGGATCCCTTCCCTTTCATACCCGGTGTAGACGAGAATGAGGCACGCCCCCAGGAGGAGGGCAATGCCCAGCCCCTTTTTGAAAAGCAGGAAGCGCGTGTGGAGGAGTCCGGTCCTGTCGATCCACCCCAGATGCACGGCAGCGGCAGCGGCGACCGCAGCAAGAAGGCCGGCCTTGCCCATGGAGGAGGGAATCAGGGGACCGACGATATGGGAGGCCATACCGAGCAGGACCCATCCCATGAGCTTCCTTACCCACAACATCCAGTCCCCGGAGAGGGGCAGTCTCTGAAGGGCTCCGGAAAAGAGGGCAAGCAGGGCAAGGGGAAGGCCCAGTCCGATGCTGAGAACGAAGAAATAGAGGAAGCCCAGGAAAGGGTCCCCTTTCTGTGCTACATAGGTCAGAAGCCCCAGGACAAAGGGACCGATGCAGGGGGCGGCCACAATTCCCAGGGTGAGACCCATGAAGAGACTTCCCAGGTAGCCGCCGTAGTTCCTGGAGGCGAACCGGGTGAACCCCGCAGGGAGTCGGAGATCCCAGAAGCCGAAAAAGCTCGTGGCCATCAGGATCAATACCAGGGCCACGCCGAGGAGCACGAAGGTGCTCTGGAGCGCGGCACCGAGCATGCCGCCGGACAGGGCCGCAAAGAGGCCGAGCACGGCGTTCGTCGCTGCAAGGCCGATCATGTACAGCAGGGCCTGAAGGATGGAAGGAACCGTGCGTTTCTCGGTGCGAGCGGTGAAATAGGAAACGGTAATGGGGATAAGGGGGTAGATGCAGGGGGTAAGGTTCAGGGCCAGGCCTCCAAGGAAGAGCGCCAGGAGGGTCAGCCAGAAACCCGCCCCCGGCCTGAAGCCTGGAATACCTTCCTCCGTACCCTGCCGGGCTGTTTTCGGCACGAAAAGGTCCTGGTTGATTCGGCTGAAAGAGGCCCCCGGTGCCGCAATCGACACCCTGACAGGAACGGGAATCCCTTCAGGGGGCAGGCAGGAATCGGGGGAGCAGGCCTGGTAGGAAAGCTCTCCCGCCACGACGTGCTCTCCCGGTGGAGCACGATCATCGACCCTCAAGGATGCACTCACCATCACCTCGCCCGAGAAGACCTCCACAGGCCGGGGGGCATAGTCGAATTTCACCCTCGAAGGCCGAGGGAATTGAATCCGCTCTACAGTGACCCCCGGGACATCCCTGAAGCGCATGACCGTAGGGATGATCGGGTCCTCCCCTTCCTTTGCGCCGTGGATGTACCAGGGCGTCACGACCTTGAGGCGGAGAAGCAGGGGGTAGCTTTTCCCGGGCCCGTACCGGTCCTGGGAATGAATGACCTCCACCTCGACCGTCGCCGCGTGGCATGGAAAGAGGGAGGAGAAACCCAGAAGGGCGAGGAAGAGAAGGCAGGCGAGTCTGGTTCTGATCATAATCCTCAGACCTGTAAAATCACAATAACATATGCAGGGAAGGAGGAAGTGTCAACAGTGCACTCCGTTCCTTTGCCCCTTCCATGGACCTCAGCCACTATGTTATAAAGACTGTATGTATCGATGGAGGAACGTGAGGGCACTCCATCAGAGGAGGGATGAACGTGGAACACCCTGAGGAGATCAAGCGATTCTACATGGAACACCTCCCCGGCGCAAGGCTGGAGGCCAATATCGTGAAGGCGCCCTGCCCGTTCTGCCAATCCACCGCTAAGGAGACGCAGGGCACCCTGGTCACCTATCTGGACCCGGAGAGCTATTTCCTGGGATATTTCAGGTGCCTGAACCGTTGCAGACCCGGAGGGTTCGCTCTCCACTTCGGGGAACTCATGGGGATCGACCTCCGGAAGGTGCCGGGGTATGATCCGGACCGGGATCCCTATGCGCGGGACACGGTTTATCCCCCGAAGAACATGAACGCAGAGGTGAAGCGCTTCCAGGCCCTCCTGGGCGAGCGCGAGACCGCCTATTTCAAGGAATTTGGCGTTTCCAGGGCCACCCTCCAGGAGATGAGGATCGGTTACAACGGCCGCTACAATGTGTATCCCTATTTCCTGGAGGACGGCAACTGCTATGCGGCCCGGTGTGTCTTCCCCGGAAAAGAGGAGGATCAGTTCTGGCACGGGGATGAGACCTTTTTTTCTGAAGAGTTCCGTGTCTTCAATGTGCAGGACATCGACCGGTGCCAGAACGGATCCCTCTTCGTGACCGAGGGGGAGAACGGACTCCTGACCCTGAAGGAACTGGGCTTTCCCGGGATCGCCGTTCCCACCGCCGCCACACTGGAAGTGCTGTCCGCGGAAAGGCTCGGCTACGTAAAGCACGTGTTCATTGTGCCCGGCCACACCCCCGAGGCATACCTCTCCGCGCGCTCCCTGGCGACGAGGCTGGGTTTCAGGGCCAGGATCATCCAGTGGCCTTCCAGTGCCAAACGGGGCTACAAGCTCGTTGATCTGGCCAGGGAAAAGGGGAAGGAATTCAGGGCCGCCGTGGCCGGCATGATCCAGTCTTCGAAGTCGTTTTCCCCTTTCAGTTCGGTGGAAAAGGAACACCGCCGCTTCCTGGAGGTGCTCGACGGGAAGAGGGGAAAGGGTCTGGCAGGACTGGAAACGGGTTTTCCGAAACTGGATCACGCCCTCGACGGGATACGGGGGATCAACATCATGGGCGGGCAGCCCAAGGCCGGGAAGTCCTGTTTTTTCATGCAGGTCTCGACCGAGATGGCCAGGAAAAAGACGCCGGTGATCTACTACGATTTTGAGAATGGCCGCGAGAAGATCTACACGCGGACCCTTTGCCGGCTGAGCCGTCTCTCCGAAAGGGAACTGAGACAGGAGTCGCCGGATCCGGAGTCCGTAGAGAGGCTCAGTGCGGCCCAGTCGGACCTGAAGGATTTGTTGGCGCACTTCAGGGTGGTGACGGACCGGAAGCTGAGTCCCGATATCATGAGGAGGCAGATCGACTTCATCAAGCACGAGACCCGAAAAGACCATGTCCTGGTCGTGGTGGACAGCCTCCACAAATTGCCCTTCAAGAGCCTTTCGGAACGCAGGACTGGGATTGATGAGTGGCTGCGCCACATGGAGGCCATTCGGGATGAACAGCATGCCTCGTTCCTCGTCGTATCGGAGCTCTCCCGGGGGGAAGGGGGCCATTATGAAGAGAAGCCCGACCTGGGCTCGTTCAAGGAATCGGGCGACATCGAGTACAGCGCGGACAACGCCCTGATCCTGGCCCCCTCCTCAGGCCCCCTGTCGGAATCCGTCGCCCCGGAGGGGAGGAAGAGCGCTCTCTGGATCGCCGCAAGCAGGGAAAACAACCCCGGCAAGGTTGCCGACTATGCGCTGGAGTATCCTTATTGGGGATTCAGGGAAATGTGACAAACGGCTCAGGGCGCGAGGCACCCGGCCCAGGGCCGGGGAAAAGCGGAAAGCTCCTGAGAAACAGTGTTCAGCGGTCAGCAGTCAGAGGTCAGGTTGAGAGCCAAAGAATCTATAGAAAATAACAAGATGTTTCCTTCATCCTCTGGTGGAGGGAGAACACGGGAAAGCCCTGGGCGCGGGTCCTGATGGGTTCGTGTTTTTCCTCTTCCCTTTTGAGGGGGAGGTCGCGGAGCCACTTCTTCAACCGCTCGATTTCCTTCCGGATCAGGGGGGGGATGTCCTTCTGAAGCGTCTCCCGGTATGCGATATAACGCTTTTCTGGGTTTCGTGCCCTTTTCAATTGTGATACCCTGGGACGGACGAGTGGGGAGAAAATGACTACGAAAGAGATTCCCTATCCCAAATCCTGGCGTGACATTCCTTACTGGAGGAGACGCCAGATCACCCAGGAGGTCTCATGGTTCAGGAAGTATTCGCCTGCCCAGAGGCTGGATTATGTCGACAGAGAGTGGCGAGACTTTCAGGATTTCATCCGGAGATTCGGGTTTCAGAGACATGGAACCGGAAAATGAAGTCACACTGCTGGAGGTCATTCGCAACTTCAACCGGCACGGCATCCGATACCTCATCATAGGTCGAAGGGCCGTAATCCTTTACGGCGGCCCTGTTCTCACCGGCGATAACGACATCTGGATTGACGTGGCAGACAGGAAGAAGGCCCTCACCCTCTTGGAGGAGGAACTGGGTTTCGAATTCTCCCACCCAGTTGACACGAAAAGGCCTATCGTCACCGGTTTTTCGGGAATGAGGAAATACGACCTTTTCTTTCACAAAAGCTCCAGGAACACGGAAGGTGAAACGATCCATTTCAAGGAGTGCTACCGAAATGCGGCCTTCATTGAAGATCCTGCCGAAGACATCTCCTTCAGGGTGCCTTCCATCGACGACCTCATCCGGCTTAAGAAGATCAGAAAGCCCAACGTGAAGGATGAGCAAGACATTGAATACCTTCTGAGAGCGAAGAGCTTTCACCCCCGAAATCGCAAGTAGCCTTCATAACTGGCAGCCGTCTTCAAGAATCCTGAGACCGGGTGATGGTGTAGCGGCGGATCTGCCTTCCGGGTTCTCGCACTCTCCTCTTGAGTCAATACTCCATCACTCCAGGCTCTTACATGGGTTTTCGGTAGGGCGGAGGTTCTTTCTTGGCCTCAAGGACCTTTCTGAGCCTGTCCCGCTCCGCCCCCGCCTTGCGAAGCCGGTCCTCCCACTCGCCCCTCTCCTGAAGGGGCAGGTCCTTCAAACGGCCTTCCATCTCTTCCACCTCGCGCTCCAGCCGGTAGAGCTCTCTGGCCACTTCCCGGATGCTCATACCGCTCTCCCACTCTCGTGGAAGGGGTAGACGGGGAAGCCCTGGGCGCGGGTCCTGAGGGGTTCAGGTTTGTCCTCTTCCCTTTTGAAGGGAAGGTCGCGGAGCCATTTCCTCAGCCTCTCGATCTCCTGCCGGATGAGGGGGAAGATGTCCTTCTGAAGCTTCTCGCGGGCCTCCTTCTCCAGGTTCTCCAGTTCGCGAAGGAGTTCCTTCAGCTGCCTTTGCAGATCCCGGTATTCCCTTTGGGGTGCATCCCGCGGCGGACCCTGTGTGTCAAGGAACACGTCGCCGCGCGCAGGCCGGAACTCTGGTCCGGATCCACTCCCCCGGGCGAGAGCGTCGTTCGGGTGTTGCAGGAATCCCATGAGGAGAAGACCGAAAACCCAGGGAAGAAGCCTCTTTTTCATGCCGAGAACGATCATTGCGTCTGGATCATCCCTGCCAGCTCACCGGGTTCGAACGCCAGCCTGGTAAATATGCGCCTCTCCAACTCCTTGCACCGCTCGAAGTTCCTCATGATCGCCTGATTCAGGTGCTCCTTTTCCTGCCCGTAGCGCTCCAGAAGGTACTGGAGCCTCTTCTCCAGACTGACCACGGTGTCATGGTTCACCCTTTTGTCCGAGTAATAGACGATCTCCTTTTCGGTGATGGGACCGCCCGGCCGATAATCCTTCAGGATCACGTGCTCCGCCACGATCTCCGCAATCTCATCCAGGCTGTTCAGGAGACAGATCTCTCTGCCTTTCACGGAGTGGTCCTCACCGGTTTCCAGGCAGAGGCGCTTGGCGATGTCGTGCAAGAGGGCACCGGCCCTCACTTTCTCCAGGGAGAGACTGACACCGGCCTTTTCCAGGGCCTCAGCGAGCAGGGTGGCGATCTTCTCCACCATGATGGAGTGTGCCCTGATGTGAGGGGGCATGTGATAGGTGTCCATGAACTTGAAGCATGCGTCGATGGATGGGATCATGCGCGTCCTTCTCTCACGAAGGAAGGGGTGAAACTTTGGACACGGGCATTTTTCATCAGCATGCCATAAAATTAGAGGACTCATGCCGAGTTGGCAAGTCATTTGTGGTTAGGGGGATCAGCCCTTTCGCTCGTCGGAGGATATTTTCGAATGTCCCAGGACCTTGATGGTCAGAATGTCCATCAGGAGGGAGCCGATGGTCTCGATGGTCTTTCGGAAGGGTGTGTTTCTCACATACCGCCATCGCTCATCGTCGTCGGATCTCTCAGGTTTTTCGAGGTTTTGCTGCAAGGGTGCCTTGAGGTTGGCGATGTCGAGAGAGTGGACCCTCACCCATGCGTCCCCGCCCGGCACGATATCGGTCATGTAATCCAGCGCGACCTGGCCGTGGTCGAAGATCGCAGTCGTGGCCTTGCGGCCTGCGTCCAGGTTCCCGATTGTCGCGTCAGGAATCACCTCCAGGGTGTTCCACGCCGCGAAGAGGAGGTCTTTCGCCATGTGGATCACACTGCCGGCCATGCCCTGGATCACATCCCCGAAGACGGCCTCCTTCATTTTGGAAAAGAAGAAGCCCACACGCTTCAGGAAACCCTGGGGTTCCTCTTCTCCATCAGGCCGCCAGGTGCCGAAGCTGAGGGCGCTGCCCAGGTCCTTGAAGAAGTCCACCACGGAGCCCAGGAGGCCTCGCCTCCTGCCTTCCCGGATCTGCCCGTCCTTGTCCCTGTAATGAAACTTGGCGCCGAAGAGGAGGTCGTCGAAAAAGTTCTTCACGTTGCTGAAGGCGTCGGAGAGGTCCTTCTTGATCCTTCCCCAGAAGGACTTCTGCTCCGGAGGGTCCTGCACGACCTTCTTCTGATCCAGGTCGTAGTGGTCCCCACCGGGGTGAATGAGCAATTGGTCGTCCTTGTATTTCTCCACGTCGCTCATGCCGGCTGTCGGCGCCGCCCTGGTTTCATACTTTCTGTACGCCGTGATGGCGTCATTGCGCGAAAGGGTCGGGGACGTGATGGCGGGGGGGCCGGGGAAGATCCCGGGGAGCGACGCGGCCGCCTGAGGGGGGCTGGTCTCGGGAGGTGTCGGGGGCTGGGCCGCGGCACTGGAGACGAGAAACGTCCTGAAATCGGAACCGCCTCCCCGCGTGACGGGAATGAACCGTCCCCCGCGGGCCACTTCCACCCGATTTGGCAAAGATATGGTTTGTTGATCCATGTACCTGCGCTTCGTGAAAGAGATACCGACCACAGACTCTGCAATAGGGGTGCCATGCCGGGAGATCAGCCCCCGGACGGTAATCGTTCATGAATTTCAACGACTTATATGTTTGCTGTCGTAGGCGCTTCGACTTGACAGGTGCGCGACCGGGAAAATTCTTCCCGTTCTACCCCGAGCCTCCGGTTCCAGCCGACTTGTAATGCCTGTAAAAATGAAATAAAAGGACACAGGATTCCGGACTGAAAGGAGGGCACATATGCTCGGCGCACTGATCTTCCTCGGGATTATCGTGGTTCTGGTGGTGGCATGCATTGTCATGTACAACGCCTTGATCACCCTCAGGAACCGCTACAAAAACGCATACAGCCAGATCGACGTCCAACTGAAACGACGCTACGACCTGATCCCCAATCTGGTGGAGACCGCCAAGGGTTATCTCAAGCACGAAAGGGGAACCCTGGAGGCGGTCATTCAGGCCCGAAACCAGGCAAGCGCGGCCAACCAGAAGGCGGCATCCAATCCGGGAGATCCCGGGACCATGGGGGCACTTAGCGGCGCCGAGGCGGTCCTGACGGGTGCCCTGGGCCGGCTTTTTGCCCTGGCGGAGGCCTACCCCGACCTCAAGGCCAACCAGACCATGGCCCAGCTCATGGAGGAACTCACCTCCACCGAGAACAGGGTCTCTTTTGCCAGACAGGCATACAACGACGCAGTCATGGAGTACAACATCTCGAGGGAGAAGTTTCCCAATGTCCTCATCGCCAACACCTTCGGCTTCAGGGAGGCCGTCCTGTTCGAAGTCTCGGTCCCGGAGGAACGTGAGGCCGTAAAGGTCTCGTTCTAGTGTCGTGTCCCAGAAATACCTTTACAAATCCCTGGTGATCGAGGGGCCGCTCTGGGGGTGGTCGTCCAGGCCGCAACTATCTCTCCGATGCGTATAAGACGGGACCCGGATTCTGCGTTTTCCACAAGCAGCCCCAGGCTGCGACACCCGAAACAGGCCACAGCCCTGTCCCTGCAACGGTGTGAATTTCGATACTACGGGGCGGTAATCGGCAATGCACAAAGAGGAGTTGCGATCCTGAGAGACCACCCCCGGGGCGGCCCTTTGGTGGCGGACGGTTCTATAGGTGGCCTTGGAATAAATTACGGTATTTCTGGGACACGACACTGCCGGAGGCGTTAAAGATGGCCCCTCGCGTGAGCATGGATTTCTTCGAGAGCCAGGCCGCCGCAAAGAGAAAGACGACCCTCCTGATTCTCTATTTTCTCCTCGCCGTTGCCTTCATCATCTGCGGCGTGTACGGAGCCGTGCTGCTTGCTTGGAACCTCGGCGGTGAGGATGTTCTCTCCCTCTGGTCGCCCCCCCTCTTCTCCTGGGTAGCGTTGGGGGTCGTCACAGTGGTCCTGATCGGCAGCCTTTACAAGATCATCGTCCTTTCCAAGGGGGGTGACAAGGTGGCCGAGACACTCGGGGCCACGCCCGTCATCCCCAACACAACGGATCCGGACGAGCGGAAGCTCGTCAATGTGGTGGAGGAGATGGCCATCGCCTCGGGGGTGCCCGTACCGAGGGTCTATGTGCTCCAGCAGGAGAAGAACATCAATGCCTTTGCCGCCGGACTCAGCCAGGGCGATGCCGTGGTAGCCGTCACCAGGGGCGGCATCAGCCGGCTTTCGCGCGACGAGCTTCAGGGCGTGGTGGCCCACGAGTTCAGCCACATCCTGAACGGGGACATGCGCCTCAACCTGAGGCTTATCGGTGTCATCAATGGGATCCTCGTGATCGCCATCATCGGCCGGGTCATCCTCCGCGGCATGTCTTCCAGCGGGTCCAGGAGCAGCGACAGGAAGGGCGGCGGGAGTATGCCCATCCTGGTTCTGGCTTTCATGTTTCTGGTTGTCGGCTATATCGGGGTCTTTTTCGGAAAACTCATCAAGAGCGCCGTATCCCGGCAGCGGGAATTCCTGGCGGATGCTTCGGCGGTGCAGTTTACGAGGAACCCCTCGGGTCTCCTGGGGGCACTGAAACAAATTGCCGGTCTCAAGGACGGCTCGCTCATCCGCAACGCCCGTGCCGAAGAGGCAAGCCACCTGTTCTTCGGCAACGGATTGAGGAGGTCCTTCCTGCGCATGCTCTCCACCCACCCGCCCATCGAAGAAAGGATACGGAGGATTGAACCGTCATTCAAGGGATTGCCCGGGAGCCCAGGGCCCGTTGGCGGGGACGCGGAGGCCCTGGCCGCAGCGGGTTTCTTTTCAGGAGAAAGGTCGGGCATTCCGCCCGAGAGGCTCGTGGCCACGGTCGGGAAACCGCAGCCGGAGCATCTTGCCTATGCTGAAAACCTGCTCGCCGACCTGCCGCCCCTGGTGACCGAGGCGGCCCGGGAGCCCTTTGGGGCCAGGGCCTTGATCTACAGTCTCCTCCTTAACCGGGAAAAGGGGGACCGCAAGGCCCAGATGGTGACGCTAAAGGAACAGGCGGATCCGGCCGTAATGCGTCAGGTCCTGATGCTCATGCCCCTGATGGATCAGGTGGGTGGGGGTTATCGGTTGCCCGTTGTGGATATGGCCATGCCCGCGCTCAGGACCCTCTCGGCCGGGCAGTACACGAGATTTCGCGATAACGTGAAACGCCTCGTGGAGGCGGATCGCCGGATCAACCTGTTCGAATACACCCTGCAGCGTGTGGTCTTTCGGCACCTCGACAGGGTTTTTCACAAGACAAGCGCCCCAAGGATCAAGTACCGGGCATTCGATCAAATCCGGATGGAGTGCACGGAGCTTCTCTCTCTCCTCGCCTGGCAGGGGACGAAAGACGGCGCCGCCGCCGAAGAGGCCTTCAGGAAGGGCTGGGAGATCCTGGAACCCGGCGGGGCGAGACGGGGAATGCTGCCCCGTGAGAAGTGCAGCCTGAAGGCCTTGAATGTCGCGATCCAAAGGCTTTCCGAGGCTTCCTTTCCGATCAGGAGGCAACTGCTGCAGGCATGCGAACTCTGCATCAGCGCCGATGCGCGGATCACCCTGGAGGAGGCGGAGCTGCTGCGCGCGGTGGCCGACACCCTGGACTGCCCCATCCCTCCCCTTTTCCCGGGGGTCTTGGCCGAGAAGCAGAGCACTTCGCCCGGGGCAATCTGAGCTTCAGTCCTGGCATGGATGCTGCGGATCCTCCGCCCAGGAGAGAATGACCTGCCTTCCCGATGAGGGCCTGCGAAAGGATTGTCTCGAATAACCTGCCGGCTATTTCCCCATAAAAAGATTCGGCAGCCAGATCGCAAAACCAGGGAAAACAAACATGATCGCCAGGGCGACGATAAGAGCGCTAAGAAAGGGAATAACGCCTTTGTAGATGGTCTTGAAGGGGAGCCCGGTGATATTCCCCAAGATAAAGACATAAATGGCGATCGGTGGAATGAGACCGCCGATCATGAGGGTTATGCATATCAGAATGCCGAACCAAATGGGATCGTAACCGAGGTTAATCACGGTCGGGAAGAAGATCGGCGTGGCCAGCACCATGAAGGCCAGATCATCCATAATGGAGCCACCGATCAGGTACACGGCGATGATGACGACAATGATCAGAAACTTCGGCACAGGGAGGGAGGCGGTCCAGTCGGCGGCAATCATGGGGATCTCGGTAATCGCCAGGAAGTGTCCGAAGATAGAAGATCCGGCGATCAGCATGAGGGTCATGATGGAGGTTCTCAACGATCCCCGGAATGAGGCCACCAGCATTTTGGAATTGATCTCTCTTCTCACCAGGGCCAGAAGAAACACGGCAACCGTTCCTATGGTACCGGATTCGGTAGGGCTGAAGAATCCGCTGATCATGCCGCCGATTACGATGCCGAAAATCACCAGGATGACCAATCCATCCGGGATGGCGGCGATCCGCTCTCTCCAGGTCCCTTTTTCCGCCCTGGGGGCGATCTCAGGTTTCCAGAGGAC
>JAFGPH010000601.1 GCA_016926135.1 Deltaproteobacteria bacterium | reverse complement strand
TTGAGACACCACACTAGCTTTCGTCCATCATTATGTCAAAGAGAATGTCCCCTTGCCTCGGCCCATGCTTGATCATGTTTCTGCTGGTGATGGAGCCGCTGCCCCTGAAAAAGGCCATGGATGAGTAGAAGCCCATGCGGCGGAAGCGTTTTCCCACCTGCATGTTTTCCAGGAGCCCCTTCTCGTGTGCTGAGACGATGATGCTCAACACATTTCCAAACTGGAAGGTCACCTTGAGTTCTACGCTTTGGTCCTTGAGAGCGCCATCCTCAAAGTCTATGGTCACCGTGGTGATTTCGGGACCACTCGGTGCTCTCTTGCGGTGAGGTTCCTTCGGCGTGGTTGCGGGCCTGGGAAGCTCCACGTGGATCCCCCTCTCAGCGAGCTCAGACTCGAGAAACTCCCTCAAATAGCCGACTTCCTCGATGGAGAGCCCATTTCGTCCCTCCCACTTTCGCAATCGTGCAATGGCAGCCTCAGGGGAGTGGAGGGAGAGATGGCAGAGGAGGATGCTCTTGGCCGCCAGGAGGGGCTGGATTCCTTCTTTCATAAGCGTTTCGAACTCCCTGATCGCCCTACTGTGCTGCCCGAATTTCATCAGCGCCGTGGCACCCTCAATGGACGCCCTCTCTCTAGCCTGTGAGAAGCTGAATAGATCCCTGATCAAGTCCTGCACCTCCTCGGACAGAACGGGGCTTCCATTCACCTCACTCACGGCTGCAAGGTTTTCCTCCACCGCCCGAATCCTTTCTTCAAGGATCTCTTTCAGCCGATCCCAACCCCGCGTTTCCCCCGTTCTTGAAACCAGGGAAAGTGCTTCGAGGTATTTTCCCCTTGCCTCTGAGTAAAGACCCTGCTTTCTGTAGAGGTCGGCCCCTCGCACCATGGACCTTATGTATTCTTGAGCAGACATCTTTCCCTCCTTGTGCCAGTTCTGCCCTTCAATCATGCAAAGGTCGGGCCGATTGGGCAGCAGAACAGCGACTCGCATCCAATTGTTTAATTTAATAAAGGAATTTGTTGCGGCATGCCTTGTTTTTGGATAGCCGGAGATAATGCAATTGTATAAAATATCATACTATCCTGATTCATTCTGTGGCTGCTTTGAAAAATATATACTTTCTGTTGCCCCTATGGTAAGTTAAAAATATCCATAAATGCTATGGTCGATGCGGCTGAATGGGGGAGAAGAAGGTGAAAGGAAGGCTGCAATCCCACGATATTATGATTGACCGGTTGAAGGAGATCTCCACCTGGGTCTCTTCCGTCCTTGATCTGGACCAACTGCTCGAACTCATCATCGATACGGCCACGAGGTTGATGCAGGCAAAGGCCAGCTCACTGTTGCTCGTAGACCCAAAAACAAAAAAGCTCTATTTCAAGGTTACTATTGGTGAGAGGAAGGAGGAAGTCAGGAAGTTCGAGATCAACATGGGCCAAGGGATCGCAGGGATTGTTGCGGAGACAGGGGAATCCCTGCTCATTCCGGATGTCACAAAAGACCCCCGGTGGGACAAGGAAATCAGCGAGTCCATAGGCTTTCAGACGCGCTCCATCGCGTGCGTCCCCATGAAGATCAACGGCGAAACCATCGGGGTCGTAGAGATCATTGACAAGGAAGACGGAAGTCCTATCCAAGAAGAAGACATAAAGATTCTGACCGTCTTCACGGAACTGGCCTCCATGGCCATCCACAATGCGCGAAAAATCAGTCAGGTCAAGAGAGAAAACCGGGATCTCAGGGAAGAGTTAAGCAAAAAACACCAAATCGTGGGCGAAAGCCCGGTACTCCAGAAGGTCATATCGGATGCCTTGAAGGTCGCCAACTCCAGGACCAGCACCCTCATTCTGGGGGAGAGCGGTACGGGAAAGGAATTGCTTGCACGGCTCATTCACCAGGCCGGACCACGGAAGGACAGGCCCCTGATCGTGCTCAACTGCGCGGCCCTTCCGGAAACACTCCTGGAGGCCGAACTCTTCGGCTATGAAAAGGGGGCGTTCACCGGCGCCTTGACGAAGAAAATCGGCAAATTCGAGCTCGCCGACGGCGGGACCCTGTTCCTGGATGAAATCGGGGAGATGACCCCTGGGATGCAGGCAAAGCTGCTTGGTGTGCTACAGGAGGGTATCTTCTATCGGGTGGGAGGGAACAGCGCTATTTCAGTGGATGTGAGGGTTATATCGGCCACCAACAGGGATATCACCCAGGATGTGGCGGAAGGTAAGTTCCGGGAGGACCTGTACTATCGCCTGAACGTCGTCCAGATCCACATGCCTACCTTGAGGGAAAGGAAAACCGATATTCCTATTCTGGCTGAACACTTTCTGGGGACGTTCAAGGAGGAGAGGGGAACCCCGCATCTCAGGATCTCCCCATCGGCCATGAGCAGGATTGTGGACTATGGCTGGCCGGGAAACGTGAGGGAACTCAGGAATGCCGTGGAACGCGCCGTGGTCATGGGGAACGGCCAGGAAATCCTCCCGGAGGACCTGCCCATTCAGGCCACGAGGAAAGGCTATTCCGGAGTGGAGGTGGGGCTTTCTCTCAAGGAGGCTGAAGATCGGTTCAAGAAGGAATTCATTACCGCGACCCTCAAGCACACCGGCGGAAACAGGAGCAGGGCTGCGAAAATAATGGGCATTCAGAGGACCTACCTCTCCCGTCTCATCTCAAAGTATGATCTCCAGGGATCATAACTCAGGGAACTAGAACACGCAGTCCAGGGTTGCCACGTACTTCTTGACGCGCTTCCATACCATGGCTTCACAGATGTCGTGGCCGGAAAAGGCGGAGTTCCCCTGCTTCAGGGCAAGGGTCTCCCGCAAGACATGGATCTCCCTTCCTTCACGGTCTTGGAAAGAGATGATAAGGTCACACGCGTCCCATGAACGTTCCGACTGCACCTTTACCTCCCAGGCGATGGTGACCAACCGTTCATGCTGTGCGAGCACCTTGACATCACAACCCACCTTCGGTTTTGCACTTGCGGGGAGTGCGAATACGAGGAGCATCAGAAAAAGCAGCGGCAAAATTTTTCCCATTCTCTTCTCCTTCTGTCATGAAAATGACGATCGACGCCCTGTACCGAAAAATCCCACCGAAATCACTATATTTTTCTGGACTGTCCCTCTGGCATGGATCCTGCTTTCGTTACAGAAAAGGAGGCGGGTATGGAGATTGAGGGAGTAAGTGGCATGGCGAGAAGGGCTGCACCCAGGAGCCCGGACTACTCGAAGCTGAAGGTGGAGTTGCTGGCACTCAATGTGGCGTTCGAAGCGGCAAGGGCAGGGGAGTTGGCTGCCGGATTCGCCATGGTGGCGGATGAGGTCAGAGATACGATCGCAAGCCCAGGGAAAGAGCCCGGGGTTCGTTGAATGCCGTTTCAGTCACCTTCTCCGTTCAGGATGTGATTGAGTTTCTGGATTCCCGGAGTCCACACCTCATGGAAGTGTTCCCAGAAAAAGGTCTGAGCAAGGACAAGCCTGTTATGGGCTGACCCTGCACCTTTCATCCTCTTGTCCCACCTGTTCTGAAGGTCCCAAAGACGCTTTCTCGTATCCTCGTCCTCGACGCTGTTGATCAGTTCGTGGATGGCATCTCGTCGTTCGCGCTCGAAAGAGAGCCTGTCATCCTTGAAGAGTCTGTGAAGGCTCTCGTGTCTTTGAAGGGCTTCCTTCCTTCTCTTTTCTTTGTCCTCAGCCCACATCAAGCTGCCCATGGGGAAATCCTCCGGGGGGGGTATTGATCGATCTCAACTCGCTGCTGTGAGAGACGCTGTTTCTATCCGTCTGCTTCTCCTTTCAGAGGCAAGAGGTGTTTCAACACACTTACTCTTATGCGGTTTCCCGTGCTTCAAGTCAAGAGGAATTGAATCAGGGTCCCTCTCCTGCTCAGCTCAGAGGCAGCATGTAGTCTGCAAGGCGACTTGAGGTCTTTCTCAAGTTATGGCTGAGCAACCGGCTGATGCCCTTGAGCATCTTTATCCCGATGGCGGGATGTTCTTCCAGAATCAGGTCAAATCCTTTCCGTGTCAGGATGACCAGGGTGGTCTTCGTGCGGGCCCGTACCGTAGCGGAGCGCGGGAAATCGTCGATCACGGCCATCTCACCGATGGAACGGCCTTTCGGCAATGTGGCCAGGGTTACGTAGTGTCCCTTCTCGGCCTTCTTCACCACATCGAGCGAACCCTCGGCCACGAAACAGACATAATCCCCCTTGTCACCTTCCCGAAAGAGGATCTCTCCTGGGTTCATATCCATGAAGTTCATATGTCTGGTCAGAAGGGTCAGATCCTCCGTCTTGAGGGAATCGAACATGGGAATACGGGTGAGGAAATCCACAATGGCCTTGGTGCTCCCTCTTTCCAGGGTCGATGTCCGCTTTTCCATGGGCTACTCCGTCAGGTCGACACGGTGACTTACAAGCCGGGGGAAGGCCCCTTCCGGTCGACCACGATACACGTAGGCCGGAGGATTTCCTTTGCAACACAGAGCCCTATTCAATAATATACCATTGAGGTGTGTGATGCAATACAAGGTCCACCGGGGGTTCAGACAGGATGGCCGAACAGCCACGCCTTAGCCTCGCAGATGCGGGGGGCAGACCTTCGTCTCCTATACCCGTTTCTGTGGCGATCATCACCAGGGATGAAGAGGAGAGGCTTCCCGGCTGCCTGGCCAGTCTTGGTTTTGCCGATGAAATCGTGGTGGTGGATTCCGGGAGCGTTGACAGGACCATCGAGATAGCGGCGTCTTACGGAGCCAGGGTCCTGAACGAAGAGTGGAGGGGTTTTTCCGGGCAGAAACAGCTTGCCGTGGATCTATGCCGACATGACTGGGTGCTGATCCTCGACGCGGATGAGAGAATCCCCCCAAAGACGGCTACGGTCATCAGGGAGGCGTTGTTTCTCCCCGACCCCGAGGTCGCAGCCTTCGGGTTCCGGCGCAAGAACTACCTCCACGGCAGATGGGTGAAGCATTGTGGGTGGTGGCCGGACCGGATCGTGCGTCTGGTGGATAGAAGGCGGGGCCGTTTTGACGGCCGGCCCGTTCACGAGCAATGGCTCACGGAAGGGGACGAGAGAGACCTTAAGGCATCCATCGAACACATCAGTTTCCAGAGCTATTCCCAACTGGTTGAAAAAATGGAACGATACTCCAGCCTTGGAGCCAGGGAGCTCTTCGAGAAAGGGGTGAAGGCCTGCGTGTTTACTCCCCTTTTGCACAGCCTGTGGATGTTTTTGAAGACCTACGGCCTGGAAAGGGGATTTCTGGACGGCTTCGACGGTCTTGTCATCTCCACCATGAATGCAGGCGGGTCGTTTCTGAAGTACGCCAAACTCAGGGAGATGTGGAAGGAGAACCTCCGAAGCTGAAGAGGCCGTCGGAAGACATGATTCACGTAGACGGGAAAAAGATCCTTGTCGTCAAATTGCGCTACATCGGGGATACCCTGACCATCCTGCCTGTCATCGACAACCTCCTGACACACGCCCCAAAGGCTTCTATCCACGTGATGGTCAACCGTGGGACCGAAGAGGTTCTGCTTCACCATCCAGGAATAAGGAAGGTATGGGCATACGATCGACTCAGGGCAAAGGAAGGCCTGACCGGTTCAATTCGGTACCACGCAAAGATCATCAGGCAACTGAGATCCGAAAGATATGACGTCGTCCTGGACTTCAGCCACGGAGACAGGGCATCCTTTCTCTGCTACACCACGGGCGCCCGCTTTCGAATAAGCTACGAGAATTCAAGCAGCCTGTCTCATTTTTTCATGAACATTCTTGTCCCTGCCGACCCCTCAAAAGTCCATGTCGTGGACTACCAACTGGAGTGCCTTCGACTCTTCGGCATGGATCGCTTCAACCGGGAATTCAAGCTCCATGTGCCCCCCTCAGCGCAGTCCAGGGTCGATGCAATGCTGGATCACGCAGGGCTCCATGATGGTATTATACCCTGGGTCGCCGTTCATCCGGGAGCACGGGGCAGGCTGCGGCAGTGGCAGCCGGGTCGGTTTGCCGAGATCGCCCGTCGCCTCCGATCCCACTGGGGAGCTGCCGTCATCCTGATCGGCGGACCGGGGGAGGGGGACCTCGTGGATTCGGTGGAACGCCTCATGGGTTTCTCCGCGTCCTTCAAATCCACAGGCCTGGGTCTCCTTGAGATGGCCGCGGTCCTGTCCCGTTGCCGGCTCTTTCTCGGCAACGACTCGGCCCCTGGCCATATGGCCGCCGCCGTCGGTTGTCCGACCGTCTCCCTTTTCGGACCCACCTTCCCTCATATGTGGAGGCCCCTCAGCACAAGGGGGGCGGTGGTTTTCAAGAATGTGCCCTGCTGCGGCTGTCGCCAGGAACGATGCGTCCGGCCTGACGAGACCTGCATGGATCTCATCGGGGTGGAGGAGGTCTGGGAAAAGGTGGTCCGGCTAATAGAAGGTCTTTAGTTGGAAGACCTTTCTATTCTGCGTTGCGGAGATATAGTAGAACTTGTGCTGGGGGATGTAGATGTACGGCACATCCTCGCGTCTTCTGAAAAGAAAGTGGGAGAGGATCATCCTGTTTGCGGCCCTGTGTCCGATGACCATGATGTTGTCCGAGGGCTTGCTCAGGTAGAGGGCCTTCTTGATCCCCCTTTCGATCCGCCTTTCCATGCTCACATACCCCTCTCCCTGGGGGTAAACATAATTGTATTTGTCCCTTTTCCTTGCGGCGTAAACCTCCGGCATGCCGGCCTTGATCTCCTCGTAGCTCAGGCATTCACAGATACCGCTGTGGATCTCGTTGAATTCCGGCAAGGGGATGATGGTGCACTCCTCCTGGGCCTCCTTGATGGGGATGGCCGTCTGAATGGTCCTCTTTTTCTCGCTCGTGAAGATCAGGGGGATCCTTTTTTTGCGGAAATACCTCGCCAAGGTCTCGGCCTGGACCTTTCCCTTTTCCGTCAGATCGGAATCCCCGCCGATCCGATTCTCGATGTTGAAATGGGTTTCCCCGTGCCGGATGAGGTAGAGGTTCTTGACCATATCCGTGAGCAGGAAGTCCCTGATCTGCTCCACGTAAGGCACGTCCTCCAAGATTTCCTCTTCAATGATTCTGTTGTTGAGGGAATCCAGTTTGACGAAATTCCCCTCCTTTTCCAGCGGATGGTAGATGGAGTGGTAGTAGGCGATGCGTTGTCTGAAGCTCTCGATGGCCTCATTCTGATTCAGGTGGCCGAACTCCGGCAGATCAATCTTTCTCAGGATACTCGCCTGCAGGATGTCCCGATCGTCGTTGACACACTCGATGAAGAGGATGGGATGGTCGGACAGGAGAGCGCGGATCAGCTTCCTTCTCTTCACGTTCGCATGAGTGGCGTCGAGGATGGCCACATTGCCGTCCCCCTTCAGATACCTGCGTGCCCTCTCCATGTTGATGCGGCCTATTTTCTCCCTCAGCGCGACACCCTCCATGTTGCGGGGATCGAAGAAGTCCGCATAGGAGGTGTTCTCCTTGATCATTTTCCTGCGGAGTTCCCCGTTGTTGAAGATTCGGGTCTTCACGGAATCTCGCATCAGGTTCTCCTTGAGTTTGGTCGCGATGGTGGTCTTTCCCCTTGCGGGAAGGCCCACCATGACGACGTAAAGCCTTTTCCCCTTGTCCAACATCCTCTCCTCCGAAGACCTCGCTGGTGCCGTCCCGTCCTCCTTTGCCCGGACACCGGGCCGGCAGACAAGGGCGGTCTATGAAACGAGTGCCCATGATAGAGGAACTCCTTGCCGGGGTTCAACCCATTTTTGGGTGGTTTAGGCCCGTGCCGTCCCGGTGATTGGATGCGGCCCCCTGAGAAACCACCCCCAGGCCGCCCCTTCGAACGCATGGCATTGTGAACGGATGTATGAAACAGGAGACCTGTTTTCGTACACGGGTGCGTCGTTTTGCCTTGAAGTTCCTCGTTCGGTGACTATAATAAACTCATAATTCTTGGGAGGTTGCCAGATGAGAGAGATGTATTTGCCAAAAGAACAAGCGCAAGTCATGGTCAACGACTTCGTGAGGAGCGTGTACAACTGGATGTGCATCGGCCTCGCCCTCACGGGCTTTGTCGCCTACTACGTGTCCACATCCGAAAGCCTGCTTCGCCTGGTTTTCGGAAACAGCCTCCTCTTCTTCGGGCTCATTATCGTAGAACTTGCCCTCGTCTTCTCCCTGGCCGGTATGGTGAACAGGATGAGCGCAGGAACTGCGACGGCACTCTTCGTGATCTACTCGGCCCTCAACGGGGTCACCCTCTCGTTCATTTTCATCCTTTACGCACGCGCATCCATCGTGAGCACCTTCTTCATCTGTTCCGCCACATTCCTGGGGTGCAGCATCTACGGGTGGACCACAAAACGGGATCTGACCTCCCTGGGTGGATTCCTGATGATGGGTCTGATCGGCATCATCATCGCCTCCCTGGTCAACGTCTTCATCGGGAGCAGCGCCGTAAGCGCCGTGATCAGCTACATCGGTGTGATCGTGTTCGTGGGTCTGACTGCCTACGACACCCAGAAACTCAAGAACATGGCCCTTACCCAGCCTGCCGGGCTTGACGGCGCCGTGATTCGGAAGGGAGCTATCCTGGGGGCCCTTTCCCTGTATCTCGACTTCATCAACCTTTTTCTCATGTTGCTCCGGATATTCGGCCAAAGCCGCGAATAGAATCTCCCGTCCTCTGGACGATATTGACCAGACTCCCCCTGGTTGGGCGACCGTCCTCTCAGGGGGATGTCCTTTTGTGGTGTAACCTATGACGGAACCATCCTACCTCAATCTTTACCGTGCAGGCCGTCTCAGGGAGAGGGCGGATCTGGCCCTGCGCCTCATGAAATCCTGCTCCCTATGTCCCAGGGAGTGCCGCGTCAATCGCCTGGAGGGGGAGATGGGCTTCTGCGAAACAGGGAGACGCGCCAGGGTTGCCAGTTACAACGCCCATTTCGGTGAGGAGGCTCCCCTGGTGGGTAGCCGCGGTTCCGGCACGATTTTCATCAGTTCCTGCAATCTCCTGTGCAGCTTCTGCCAGAACTATGACATCAGCCACGGGAACGAGGGCGTGGAGGTGGAACCCGAGCAGATGGCGGCCATGATGATTCGGCTTTCCCAGAGCGGCTGTCACAACATCAATGTGGTCACCCCTACTCATGTGGTGCCTCAACTGCTGGAGGCGTTGCTCTGCGCCGTGCCCCAGGGTTTGAGCATCCCCCTTGTCTACAACTCCAGCGGCTATGACAAAAGGGAGACCCTGGCCTTGCTGGAGGGGGTGTTTGATATCTACATGCCGGACTTCAAGTTCTGGGATGGGAAGTGGGCGGAGAGGTATTGCCGTGCTCCGGATTATGGAGAGGTTGCGGTCAGGGCCATCAGGGAAATGCACAGGCAGGTGGGAGACCTGGTGGTAGACGATCGAGGCATTGCTGCCCGGGGTCTGCTGCTCAGACACCTCGTCATGCCCCATGGAATCGGGGGAACCAGAGAAATCATGAGATTTTTGGCCGAAGAGATCTCCCCTGATACTTACGTGAACGTGATGGACCAGTACAGGCCTTGCGGCGAGGCCTCCCGGGACGAGTTCATCAACCGGGGTCTCACCGCCCGGGAGTTCAGGGATGCCACGGACGCGGCAAGGGAAGCGGGCCTCCGGCGCCTGGATCCGAGGGATCGCATCCGGCTGGTCTTTGGGTTATGATGGAAAACGAGCGAATCTTCATTGTTGGGGACATCCACGGCTGCCTGGACATGCTGAAGAGGTTGATGGAGAGGCTCGACTGGCGTCCGGAAAAGGATCGACTGATTTTTCTGGGGGACTACGTGGACAGGGGCAGGGACTCCCGAGGTGTGATCGACTATATCCTCAAAATCATGAACACATCGCAACGCGTCGAGTGCCTGATGGGGAACCACGAGATGATCTTCCTGGACTTCCTGAGCGGAACCGACGTCAGAACATTCCTCGCAAACGGGGGTGCGTGTACCCTTGAGAGCTACCGGCGGGGGGAGGGCTGGAGAGGCAACCTTCAGGTTCCCGAGGAGCACGTCCTCTTCCTGAAGTCGCTCAAGCCATGGATTGAACTGGAGGATTACTACGTGGTTCATGCGGGGCTGCGACCCGGAGTGGATATCCGTCGCCAGAACCTTGAAGATCTGGTATGGATACGGGATCCCTTCATCTACTCCAAGTACGATTTCGGGAAAAGGGTGATTTTCGGGCATACACCCTTTTCCACACCCCTGATCATGGAGAACAAGATCGGTTTGGATACAGGGGCCGTCTTCGGCAACCGGCTTACCTGCCTGGAACTGCCTTCCCTCGTCTTTCATCATGTAGAGGCCTGATCCGTGTCCCACCCTCATCCCAACTCCGAGATCGTCGGGATCACCTCCACGATCCCGGTTGAAATCGTGCTCGCTGCAGGCCTCAGGCCTTTGGACCTGAACAATCTTTTCATCTCTGCGGCGGACCCTGAAGAATGGATTCAGCGTGCAGAGGCGGAAGGATTTGCCCATAATCTCTGTGCATGGATCAAGGGAATCTACACCGCCACCCTTCTCAACGGCGTGAAGAGGGTCATCGCGGTCACAGGGGGCGATTGCAGCAATACGGTGGCCCTCGGCGAGGTCCTCGCAACCAGGGGGGTGGAGGTCATTCCCTTCAGCTATCCCATGAGCCGGCGCAGAGAGGCCATCCTCGAGGAAATGGAGTTGCTGAGACGCTCCCTGGCAACGACCTGGGAGGCTGTCGGCGAGGTCAAGACCCGGCTGGACCGTATTCGGAGGAGGCTGGTCGAGTTGGACAGGTTGACCTATGAGCGGAATGTGGTCAGCGGTGGGGAAAACCACAGGTTCCTGGTGAGCAGTTCCGATTTCGGATCAGATCCCGACCGGTTTGAGAAAGACCTTGACGCCTTCCTGGAAGGGGCGAGGACGAGGTCGCCGTTCGGGGAGGAAATCCGGCTGGGATTTCTGGGCGTGCCGCCCGTCTTCGAAGGCCTCTATGAATTCCTGGAATGCCTGGGTGGAAGGGTGGTTTTCAACGAGGTGCAGAGGCAGTTCAGCATGCCCTATGGGGAGGAGGACCTGGTCTCCCAGTACCTGAGATACACCTACCCTTACCGCGTCACGGGCCGGGTGGAAGACATCCGGTCAGCCGTTCTGAATCGGAGGCTGGACGGTCTGATCCACTACACCCAGACCTTCTGCTTCCGGCAGATCCACGATATCCTCCTCAGAAAATACCTACCCCTTCCCATGGTCACCATCGAGGGTGACAGACCGGGCCCACTGGACGGCCGCACGGCAACCCGGCTGGAAACTTTCATGGAGATGCTCAAGGCGAGGAGATCCTGCCGCTGAGCACGGCTTCAGACTGTACCACATCCTCCCTGCTCCCGATGTAGAGGGGCACCCTTTGATGGAGATGATCGGGCTGAATGTGCAGGATGGGGCCGTTTCCGTCGCTCGCGTATCCGCCTGCCTGCTCCACAACCATGGCGAGGGGATTGGCTTCGAGGAGGAGTCTGAGCTTGCCGGAGGGTTTCTTGGGGTCCTTCCGGTCAGCGGGATACATGAAGATCCCGCCCTTGAGAAGATTCCGGTGAAAATCGGCCACAAGGCTGCCCACATACCTTGACGTGTAAGGGCGAGCGGTCTCTTTGTCCTTGGTTTTGAAGTAGTCTACGAGAGACCTGGTCCTTTCATCCCAGTAAGGATAGTTGCCCTCATTGACGCTGTAAATCTTCCCCTTGGCCGGGATGCGGATGTTTTCATGGGAAAGGAGGAATTCCCCCACGCTGGGATAGAGGGTGAATCCGTGGACTCCGTTCCCCGTGGTGTAGACCATCATGGTACTGGAGCCGTAGATGAAATACCCCGCGGCCACCTGCTGCACGCCGGGCTGTAGGATATCGCTCATGGTATAGTCACGGTCCGCTTCGGTACTCCTTTTGCGGTAGATACCGAATATGGTTCCGATACTCACATTCACGTCGATGTTGGAGGAACCGTCCAGGGGGTCAAAAAGCAGGATGTAGTTCCCTTTGGGATACTGGGGGGGGATCTCAATCGGGTCTGCCAGTTCCTCTGATCCCATGCAGCAGAGTTGCCCGATATGCCTCATTCTCTCGATGATGACGCGGTTGGCAAAGATGTCCAGCTTCTGAACCTGTTCCTCCTGGACGTTGATCTCTCCCGTGGCCCC
>JAFGPH010000600.1 GCA_016926135.1 Deltaproteobacteria bacterium | reverse complement strand
GGCGAAGTGGTTGGCGGGCGAGACAGGGGTGAGAGTGACCGATGATGCCCTGCAGATGCACGGCGGATACGGCTATATCAATGAGTACGACATTGAACGATTCTACAGGGATGCGAAAATCGTGGAAATCTATGAAGGGACCAAAGAGATGGAGAAAATGACCATAGCACATCGATTGCTCGGAAATATCTAGGAGGCGGAAGATGACCATCAAGAAAGTGGCAATAGTCGGCTGCGGGGCCATGGGTTCTGGAATCGCACAGGTAGTCCTCCAAGGGGGGTATGAGGTCGTGGTGCGTGAAACCGAGGAGACTCTCCTGGCAAAAGGCCTGGAGAGGGTAAAGGGTTCTCTTGAAAAGCTCGTAAGAAAGCAGGCCGTGACGCCGGAGGCCAAGGAAGAGGCACTGAAGAGGCTCACGGGGGCCGTTTCCCTTGAGCCCCTGGCCGACTCCGACCTTATCATAGAGGCCATCTTTGAGGATTTGCCGCTGAAGATGGGCCTGTTCAAGGACCTGGACGCCATGTGCAAAAAGGAAACCATCTTTGCCAGCAATACCTCCTCTCTCCCCATCACCCGGATGGCCGCAGCCACCTCCAGGAAAGAACAGTTCGTGGGAATGCACTTCTTTCAACCTGCCCCTTTGATGCCCCTCGTGGAAATCGTGAAGACCATCGCCACCGGCCCGCAGACCCTGCAAACCGTACTCGAATTCGCGAAATCTCTTGGGAAGGTTCCTGTTGTGGCAAAAGACAACGCAGGGTTCATTGTCAACCTGCTCCTTACGCCCTACCTCATGGATGCGGTGCGCGCCCTGGGGGAAGGGGTGGCCTCCATCGATCACCTTGACATGGCCATGAAGCTGGGCTGCAATCATCCCATGGGCCCGCTCATGCTGTGCGACTTCATCGGCCTCGATGTTCTCTTCAAGGGGGCAACCACCATGTATGAGGAGTACAAAGAAAAACGCTATGCCCCTCCTCCAATCCTGAAAAGGATGGTTTCCATAGGGTGCTTGGGGCTTAAATCAGGGAAGGGCTTTTATGACTGGTCTGACCCCAGAAATCCCGTTCCCGCTGACCTCGGTTTCTAGGTCCATTGAGAAGGAGACCCCTCATGGGTGAACCTGCGATATTGTATGAAGCAAGAAATGGCCTCGGATACATTACTCTCAACAGACCCGAAGCCCTGAACAGCTTTACGAAGCCCTCCCTTGATTTGCTGGCTGATATCCTCACCCGATGCAAAGACGACGAAACCTGCCGCGCGGTCATCATTACCGGGGCCGGAGAGAAGGCATTCAGTGCAGGTGCGGACCTGAACACTTTCCTTCAGGAGGTCGCCAAACCCATAGGAGGCAAAGAATGGTCTCGTTACGGACAAAGGGCCTTTGCCGTCCTTGACCTCTTGGGTAAGCCTTCCGTCGCAGCCCTGAACGGACTTACCATAGGCGGCGGTCTCGAACTCTCCCTGGCATGTACCTTCAGAATTGCCTCCGAAAAGGCCAGATTGGGCTTCAGCGAGATTACCCTCGGGTTCCTTCCCGGTTGGGGGGGGACCTCGAGGATGACGAAGCTCATCGGCAAGACCCGGGCGGCAGAACTCGTTTTGACCGGGGATCTGATCAGTGCTGAAGAGGCTTTGAGGCTGGGTGTCGTCAGCAAGGTCGTGCCACCCCAGGAGCTGATCCCGGCCTCTGAAGCGCTCCTTTCCAGAATCATAAAACACAGCCCCATTGCAGTGTCGGTCGCCTTGGAGGCCGTGCACTATGCCCAGTATCAACCCTTGGAGGAAGCCATGATCCTGGAATCGAACCTCGGTGGGCTTGCCTGTGACAGTGAAGACGCTAAGGAAGGACTCAGGGCCTTTCTAGAAAAGAGAAAACCGAATTTCAAAGGACGGTGAGATCTCGTCGGATATACACTCTGGTGTGAAGGCACTTTTCTGAAGCGGAGATCTGGCACCTCTTGTGAATAGAAGGAGGAGGAAGATATGAAGGATGTGGTCATTGTCGGGGCGACACGAACAGCCATAGGGACGTTCGGCGGGGGATTGAGGGACATCAAGGCCATAGAGCTCTCCAGGTTCATCATTGAAGCCGTCATCCAACGTACAGGCATAGAGAAGAACGTGGTGGACCAGGTAATCATGGGTAACTGCTTTGAGCCCATCGATCACAACATCGCGCGAATCGGTCTGGTGAAAGCCGGACTCCCCATTGAAACCAACGCCTTCCACATCGTCGCCACCTGCGGGTCCGGCATGCAGGCGATCATCTGCGGGGTGCAGAGCATCTCTGACGATAACGCTGACTGTGCCATTTGCGGGGGCGTCGAGAGCATGAGCACTGCGCCGTATCTGTTGCCGAACGCACGTTGGGGAATGCGGCTCCAACACCACCCATGTGTCGATATGATCTGGAAATCCATGCAGGAACACCCAATCGGTGGCGGCATGGGAATGACTGCGGAAAACCTTGCGGAACAGTACAGCATTTCCCGCGAGGAGCAGGATGCCTTTGCACTGCGAAGTCAACAGTGCACTGCCAAGGCCATCAGGGAAGGACGTTTCAAGGATGAGATTTCACCTGTCCCTATCCCTCAGCGCAAAGGGGAGCCCAAAATGTTTGATACGGACGAGCACCCCAAGCCGGACGTGACCATGGAAAAGCTGGCACAGCTCCCACCTGCATTCAAGAAAGGCGGTACGGTTACTGCGGGCAACTCCTGCGGCATCAATGACGCGGCCGCAGCCCTTATCCTCATGACGAGGGAGAAGGCGAAGGATCTGGGCGTGAAACCTCTCGCCCGTATCGTGAGTTACGCGGTCGTCGGTGTCGATCCGGCGTACATGGGTATCGGCCCGGTCCCGGCAAGCAAGAAGGCGCTGAAGCGCGCCAACCTGAAGCTTGACAATATCGATCTTATCGAAATCAACGAGGCGTTTGCGGCCCAATATCTCTCCTGTGAGCGGGAAATGGGTTGGAACCGCGATATCGTGAATGTTAATGGAAGCGGTATATCTCTCGGCCATCCCATCGGTTGCACGGGCGCTAGGCTGGTGGTCACCCTTCTCCACGAGATGGGGAAGAGAGGCTCACAACGCGGGCTTGCCACGCTTTGTGCAGGAGGGGGCCAGGGCTTTGCGTTGATCATCGAGGGGGTCTAGAGGATGGAAACGCTCAAGACAAAGTCAGGTTGGGAGATTGTGGAGGAAGAATGGCCTGATTTCAAAGGTAGAGTATTCAAGGATAGGCCAAAGAATATTCCGCAAATGCTGGAGGAGACGGTCGGGAAGTATCCGGACCGGGTGGGTTTTATTGATGGCGACCGGCGATTGACCTTCCGGGAGTTTGACGGGCTGGTCGACCGGATAGCCGCCGGACTGGCGAGTCATGGGGTGAAACAAGGAGATCATGTCGCCATCCTGCTGGGCATACAACTCGAATTTCCGCTGAGCTTTTTTGCACTGATGAAGCTTGGAGCCGTCGTGGTGCCGCTCAATACCCGGTTCAAGGGCGAAGAACTGGCCTATGAGATCAACGATTCCGAGAGCAAAGCGCTGATCGTGGATGAGGAGTACTGGCCCTTCATTGATCCGGTTCGGGGCCAATTGAAAACCGTGGAGAGGATATTCTTTCATGGGGATCAAACGCCGCCGGGGACTTCCCCTTTTTCCCTCCTGACGGAGCATGAGGAGGGCACCTTTCCCAGGGCCGATCTGACGGAAATGGACGATGCGGCCATCATGTATACTTCGGGCACCACCGGCAGACCCAAGGGCGCCATACTGCATCACCGGGGTCTCACCGTCACCGCCATGCTGGTGAG
>JAFGPH010000106.1 GCA_016926135.1 Deltaproteobacteria bacterium | reverse complement strand
TTGCAGAGACGAATGAGTTCCAGGCCGTCCATTTTCGGCATCCTAAAATCGGTCACCAGGAGGTCAATGGGCTCCCCGATCTTGTTCGACGATTGAAGGAGATCCAAGGCCTCCTGTCCGTTACCTGCGGTTGAGTTCAGGTGACCGACACTCGTGAGACCCACCCTCAAGGCATTCAATATCCCCGGGTCGTCATCCACGATCAGAATTCTCATCCGCGCCTCCGAGTCTGAACGCCCTGTCGCTTCTCATAGGAAAAAGGCTCAAGGCGCTGACAAAGGTGACGAACCAGGTTTTTCACGACAAGAAACAGCTTTCTGCGCTCAGCTCTCAGCAGTCAGCTTAAAGTTTCGAAATCAGGCAATAAAAATGGAAACAATTGATGTTTATTTCATGAATGATTCGGAACACGCAGCGTCAAAGTCTAGTGTTTGCATGAAAGCACGATTTATGCCAGGCTACCGAGGCGGGTTGATCCTTACTATTCGGAAATGATTTCAGTGGGATATTAGTAAATGGGGAATTGAACGGCAGGTTCTCGAAGGGGATGTAAATTGGGGGAGACTGCCATAATGACGCACATGGCCGCCCCGTCGGACAGATTTTATATTTATTTCATAATATTGGACAGATACGCCAAAATGACGTAGGGCATGTCATAATGACGCACCTCCGTATTCCCAGGACGGCCTGAGCTTCCTTTGCAGTGCCCTGATCCCAATGCCAAGTATCCTGACTGCCCGGGTCCGGTTGCCCCCGGTGACTTCTGTAGTTATAACCTCAATCGCCCTTGGAGTCTCTCGATGTCCAGTACCGTGGCATCCGGCTGGTGTGGGCTACTGCAAGAATGTACAGATTAGCATCGGCAAGTCTGGAAACAATCAAATAGGGGAATCGGCGGACAAGCCATCGCCGTCGACCCGACTCGTCTGCCCATCCGAGCGTTGGATTGCGCTGCAGCATAGCAAGGGAAGCCTGTACTGCATCAAGGAATTTCTCCCCCAGACCCGTTCCCTTACCCTCGTAGAAACGGGCCGCTTCGATCAGCTCTTCAGATGCCTCCGGGTGGTAGTCGAGTTTCAGCCCCGCAGTCTCTCGCGGGCCTGGTTCATCACTTGCTCGGCCGGCAGGCACTTCACTTTTCCCTCCTCGATCTCGCGCCATCTCCGATCCACCTCTTGCATCCACGCCTTTTCCACTTCAAGGTTTGCGAAGTGCCCTACGCTGTCCCACACACGTTGCGCAAGAATAACTCGCTCTTCGACGGGTAGGGCCAGCGCCTGATCGGTCACATCGGTTAGTCTGCTCATCTCTTCTTACCTCCGGATCACACTACACTGACACATGGAGAGAATACCACTGCCGAGAAAAGAAGGAAAGAGGAAGACTGAATGACACTTGTTGCTATAGGTACTCTGTGAACGTTCTACTGGTGCCTGTTATCCAGTGCCTCCTCCTCTTCCTTCGCCTCAGCCTTAGCCTCCCCCTCTTCCTTCGCCTTCGCCTCAGCCTTAGCCTTTTCCTTACGCCTCCCCCTTCAACTTCCTCTGCAGGGTCCTGAGCCCTATGCCAAGGATCCTGGCTGCCTGGGTCCGGTTGCCGCCGGTGGCCTCCAATACCTTCATGATATACGCCTTCTCCGCCTCGTGGAGAGAGGAAAGGGGCATTGCGCCCCTGGGGGGTCGCTCGTCAGGAAACGGGCCCCCCTTCAGGGAGGAGACGCTCAGCACCTTTTCCCTTTCGAGGACCACGGCGCCGGCTATGATGTTTTCGAGTTCTCGGACGTTTCCTGGAAAAGCATAGGCCCGGAGCCGCTCACACGCCTCAGGCGAGAGGGACGAAATCACTTTTTCGTTTTTGAGTGCATGGATCTTCAGGAAATGCGCGGCCAGGGGAAGAACATCGTTCTTCCTCTTCCGCAGCGGGGGAATCAGGATATGGAACGTGCCCAGCCGGTAAAAGAGGTCATCACGAAATCGTCCCTCTTTGATTTCCCGCGAGATGTTCCTGTTGCTCGCGGCTATGATCCGCAGGTTGACGGGCCTGACCTCGGTGCTTCCGATGAGGTACAGCTCCTTTTCCTCGATCAGGCGAAGGAGCTTGCCTTGCAGATACGGTTCCAATTCGGTGATCTCATCCAAGAAAATGGTCCCCCCCTGGGCGGCCTCAAAAAACCCTCTACTGCTTCTCGTGGCCCCCGTGAAGGCGCCTTTCGTATGGCCGAACAGGGCGTCCTCGAAAAGAGAATTGCTCATGGAGGCCATGTTGACGGCCACGAAAGGGCCTTTCGATCGTAGGCTGAGGGAGTGGATAATCCGGGCCAGCATTTCCTTCCCGGTCCCGGTCTCGCCCGTGATGAGCAGGTTGTAGTCCGTGGTAGCAACGAGTTCTGCCTGGCGGAAGACCGGGGCCATGGCTGGATCCACCGCAACCATGTCTCTAAAGGCTTCCGGATGTCTCAGCTCGGAAAAGGCATGTTCTTCCCCCATCAGGGAAACACCCTGCCTCAAATGATACCGCTCGAGGGCATTGCTGACGGCAATCAGCAGCTTTTCGGCCTGGACAGGCTTCACCAGGTAGTCGAAGGCCCCGAATCGCATGGCCCTGACCGCGCTGGAGACATCGTCAACGGCCGTGATGACGATGCACTCCACGGAAGGGAAGGTTTCCTTCATCACCTGCAGCACTTCCATTCCGTTTTTCTCGGGCATGATGAGATCCAGGAGAACCAGACGGACGTCCTTGGTCCTGAGCACACCCATCACCCGCCCGCTCACGGAGAGAAGCCCCGGTTCGGGCATGCCTGCGCTCATCAGGGTCGCCCGGACGCTTGCCAGGAGGCCCTCGTCGTCGTCCACAACCAGGATGTCGGTTTTTTCAGGGATGGATTCCATAGTTTTCCTTAGCCTTCGCCTTAGCCTTCGCCTCAGCCTTTTCCTTACGCCTCCTCCAAGATCTGCTTCACCTTCTCGATGAAATCGACGATCCTCAGCGGTTTCGCAAAGACCTCGGAGACGCCCAGGGACCGGATTTCCTTCAACCGGGGATCATCGGAAAGTCCTGTAACAATTACCACGCGGAGCCCAGAAAACTCGGGCCGGCTCCTCAAGGCCCGCATCACCTCCAGCCCATCCATGCCCGGCATCAGGAGATCCAGAATCAGGAGGTCCGGGGGAGAACTTCCCAGCCGGAGCAGGGCCTCGGTGCCGTTTGATGCGGTCTCCACCTCGCACCCCGGTACCTTTATTAAGGCCGACTCGATCAACTCCAGGAAAGAAGCCTCGTCATCGACAGCCATGATCCTGATGGGCTGCTTCCTGCCATCAATGGGGAAGCTTACCCGAAATGCGGTTCCCTTTCCCACTTCGCTTTCGAAGGTAATCTCACCCCCGTGCGCCTTGACCAGGCTGTAACTCACCGCAAGGCCCAGACCTGTTCCGCCTTCGGCCTGCCTGTCCGTGAAGAAAGGGTCGAAGATTCGGCCGGAGATCAGGGGGTCGATTCCCTTCCCGTTGTCACTGACCGCCACAAAAACCAGGCCCTTCGCATTGTCGAATCCGGTGTAAACCTGGATCTCTCCCCGTTCATGCTCGATGGCCTGCATGGCATTGGTGAGGAGATTCATCACCACCTGTTCTACGGCCTGCAAATTCCCCATCATGGGAGGAAGGGCCTCATCGATGTGAAGTTGCACCCGCATCCCGTACTTCCGGAGGGTCGCCTGCGCAAGTCGCAGGCTGTTCCGCACGGCCTCATTGAGAAGCAGAGGTTTTTTCTCCATCACATCGGTTTTCGCGGAATACTCCTTCAGTCCACGGGTGACCGAGGCTACACGGTTTGCGGCCATCTCCATGTCCCGGAGAAGCCACACCAGGTCTTTTTTCAGGAACTCATGGGGCAACCCTCCATATTTTTTGTCCGGATGCACCAGCGACTCCCTCTCCAGAATGGGTTCCACGTCACGCCATATTCTCTGAAGAAGTGAGACATTGAACATGATCAGATTGATGGGGTTGTTGATCTCGTGGGCCACCCCTGCCACCAGGGTCCCCAGGGTCTCCATTTTCTGCGCTTGGAAGAGCTGTTTCTGAGCTGCAAGCAACTCCTCTTCAGCGTTTTTCAGAGAGGAGATATCGATGGATATTCCTCCCACGGCCTCAATTCGCCCCTCCTGCCCCATCAAGGGAAACTTGGTGGCATGAAAGGAAGACCTCCTGTCTCGACGCAAAACCGACTCCTCATAGACCAGGGTGGAGCCCGTTTCCATGACCCTGCGATTGCTCTGTTCAAATCTCTCGGCAGTCCCGGCCGAAAAGATTTCCCGGGGTGTGCAACCCCTGACCTGGGCCGCGGTCTTCCCGACGAATTTCTCCCAGGCTTTGTTGACAAGACGGTAGCGGTGGTCGGTCCCGTTCACGTAGATCAGCACAGGGGCGTTGTCCAGGATGGAAAACAGCAAATCCCGGGTTTCCCGCAGATCTTTCTCCGCCTCCAGGCGATCCGAAATATCCCTCACCGCCGCGACATGGACCTTTCTTCCCTGCCACTCGAAGGGTCTTCGAGTGATCTCCACAGGAAACCGGGTCCCATCCTTCTTGAGGTGCCAGCGCAAGGCGACCCGGGAAACCCGGTTTTTGATACCCTGAAGGCTCTTCTCAGGTTCCGCCGAAAGATCCAGAACCCTTCTCGCCCGCAATTCCTCCTTGCTCCATTGGTACATTATCGCCGCCGCCTCATTGGCATCCATGATTCGGAGAGACTCATCGTCCGCCACAATCAGGGCGTCGGACTCCATCTCAAAAAGGGTCCTGTATTTCGCTTCATTCTCCAGCAGGGTCTGCTCCGCCCGCTTGCGCTCCGTGATGCCCCGAGCGATGTTGACGGACCTTGGCTCACCGCTTTTATCACTAAACACAACCGAAGTGACTTCGCACGGGAACTTCGTGCCATCGTTTCGAAGATGAAACACTTCCCCCCGAAAACGGCCTGTCTTCCTCCGCTCATCCAGGACACGCCGCAATATCGGGTCCTTGGGATCAACGATGGCTTCTCTTCCCTGTTCAACCATCTCCGTCTCCGTGTACCCGGTCATCGCGCAAGCGGCAGGGTTTGCAGAAAATATTCGGCCGTCCGGTGCTGCAAAAAAAATGGCATCCATGCTGTTTTCAAAAATAGCGCGAAACTTCTCCTCGCTTTCCCTTAGATCCTCGTTCTCCTTTTCGAGAGTTCTTACCCGATCCTCAAGCTCATCGTACGTAAGACGCCTGGCCATGATATGGATCTCCTCTGCCGATCGAAATTGCCCTTGTCCACTGGGCAGGAGTGGCCCTTGAGAGGCGAAAACTGCGCCCCGATATTTCTACTGTGCGCACAGAGACACGCATGATGGAAGACCGTATGCACCCGCAATGGGAAGCTTCACTCTTTCCTGTTCTGGGATCAGATCTGTAGGGGAAGTATCCTGAGAATTCATTTTACACCACAAGCGCTAATCTTTCAAAAACAGACCGGAATAAAAGAAAAAGGGGATCGCTCAGATGATCCCCTAATTCTACGATATCAGTGGTGCCGGAGGTCGGACTTGAACCGACACGGTACTAAGTACCACTGGATTTTGAGTCCAGCGCGTCTACCAGTTTCACCACTCCGGCATCTTATAGGTCAACCAACCGTGCCCATTATCCCCGCTCCCTCATTTCCTGTCAATAGAAGATCCCTTCCCGGCTCTGAACACGGCATGCCATGTTCGACCAGGACTTTCCATAACTTATTCAATATGATGGCCTTCTTCTCGACCTTCAGGGAGAACTCAGCCTGTCTGATCACACGCTGGAGCCAACAGAAGAAACAGGTTCAATCCTGGATAGTTCGTCTTCCATACGCCGCTCGGCATGCCACAAATCGTAGGTTTGTTGCATGCGCAACCACAGACCTGGCCCGTTGCCGACAAACTTGCCGATCCGGAGGGCCATGTCCGTAGTGATTGGGTGTGAGCATGCAAGGACACGGTGCAACTGCTGACGGGAAATACCCAGTCGGCGTGCAGCTTCGCTGACAGACAGTCCCATGGCCGGAAGCACATCTTCGCGCAAAAGCTCACCCGGATGAACCGGCGGACGTTTCAAAGGTCGTTTGACAAAATACTCTCCCATCATTTTCCCTCAATGATATTGTTCAA
>JAFGPH010000105.1 GCA_016926135.1 Deltaproteobacteria bacterium | reverse complement strand
GATCATGGGAGTATCTCGAAAATCCAGGAGTTGAGAGGGACCATCATTTATCTGGACGAAGCGCTGACCATGTCGGCCCGAATGGCTGCAGCCACGGGAGACCCCCAATGGGAAATGCGCTACAGGCAACTGGAGCCGGAACTGGATTCAGCCATCAAGAATGCTATGGCGTTGGCCCCTGAAAGCTTCATGGGGGAGGGTGCGGCCCAGGCCGATGCCGCCAACACCAGACTGGTTCAGACGGAGAACCGGGCCTTCGAACTCGTGCGCAACGGAAGCAGGGAAGCGGCCCTCGCATTGCTGTTGAGTGAGGAATATATGATACAGAAGCGCATCTATGCCGCAGGGATGGAGCAGGTCGGGAATGGGCTTCAAAGACTTGTGAAGTCCCGTCTTGATAGTCAACGTCGGCATGCGTTCATTTCTGCGGCGACCCTTTTTGTCTCACTGCCGGTCCTGGTCCTTGTCTGGCTTATCTTTTTCAGGTCCATGAGGGCCCACGTGCGAGCTATCAAGGAGGCGAAGGAAAACCTCAAGAAGGCCCGCGACGAATTAGAGCAAAGGGTGGAAGAGCGGACCGCCGAAGTGACAGAGGTCAATGAAAAGCTCCGGCAGAAAATCTTGGAAAGCGGGCAAATCGAGGAGAGATTCAGGGAACTTTTCGACCATGCGCCCGTAGGGTACCACGAATATGACATCGAAGGGAGGATTACCCGTGTCAACCAGACAGACCTGGACATGCTGGGGTACGGCCGGGAGGATATGGTGGGCGAGTTCCTGTGGGAATTTATCGTCGAGGAGGCGGTGGCGCGGGAACAGATTTTGGCGAAGCTCGCGGGGAAGCGTCCGCCGGGAAGACAGTTCGAACGCACCTTCCGCCGGAAGGACGGGACCACGTTTCCGGTCCTGGTTGAAGACCGCCTGATCCGTGATGATCACGGGCGGATCAAGGGTATTCGCTGCACCATCCAGGACATCTCGGCGCTCAAAGAGGCCAGGGATGCGGCCCGGAAGGAGGGCGCCAGGCTCTCGGCCATGATCTCGGGTATGGATCAAGGGGTGGTCTTTGCCGATGCGGACAACGTGATCACCGATGTCAATGACTACTTCTGCCATTTTGTGGGCATATCGAAGGAATCCATCCTGGGCAAAAGGATCGAGGATTTCCACTCGGACGAGTTGCTGGAAAAGGTGATGGGGCATATCAGCGCGTTCCGTGAAAAACCGGAATCCGGGGGCAACATGATCCAGAGGGCCCTGGGCAATGCAGAGGTGATCCTGCGACTCCAGCCCATCCACCGAAATGGGACCTATGACGGCGTTCTCCTCAATGTGATCAACGTGAGCGATCTTGTGCAGGCAAGGCGTGAGGCCGAAGAGGCGAGCAGGATGAAGAGCGAATTCCTGGCCAACATGAGCCACGAGATCCGTACCCCCATGAACGGCATCATCGGCATGACGGAACTGGCCCTGAACACGGATTTGAGCGCGGAGCAGCGGGAGTACCTGGAGACCGTGAAAAGCTCCGCGGAATCGCTTCTTTCCCTGATCAATGACATCCTGGATTTTTCCAAGATCGAGGCAAGGCGGCTGGAACTGGAGGAGATCGATTTCGACCTCCGGGTGACCCTGGAAAACGCCATGGATATCCTGGCCGTCAAGGCCCATGAAAAGGGCCTCGAACTGGCCTGTCACATCCTGCCGGATGTGCCCACCGCGTTGACCGGTGACCCGGTCCGGCTGCGGCAGGTCATCCTGAACCTGGCGGGAAATGCGGTCAAGTTCACGGAAGAGGGGGAGGTGGTCATCCGTGTCGAGACCGAAAAGGAGGAGGATCCCGTCGTACACCTCCATTTCACCGTCTCGGACACGGGGATCGGCATCCCGGCCGACAAGATCGATTCCGTGTTCGAGAGCTTCAGGCAGGTGGACGGCTCGACCACCAGGAAGTACGGCGGAACCGGGTTGGGCCTGGCCATCTCCAGGCAGATCGTGGAGATGATGGGAGGCCGGATCTGGGCGGAAAGCCCAAGGGATTGTCGATTGTCGATTGAAGATTGTCGATTGAAGGAAAGTTCAGGGTCCGAGAAGAATTGTCTATTGAAGATTGTCGAAGATCCCGCAGATGTTCGCGGGGAAGATTGTCGATTGAAGGAAGATTCCAATCGTCAAGCGACGCCACCCAATCTTCAATCTTCAATCGTCAATCTTCAATCCAAAGGGGGCCCCGGTACCGTTTTTCACTTCCTTGTTCCCTTCAGGCCGGGCCGACCCCTTTCGAGCGAAAAGGCCCTTCTCAGCGAGGTGGATCTCTCGGGTCTGCGGGTTCTCATTGTGGATGACAACGCCACCAATCGCCTGATCTTTCGTGAAATGACCCAGGCCTGGGGACTCCTGCCCTCCGAGGCGGTGAAGGGGCAGGATGCCCTGCGCATGATCGCGGATGCCTTCCATGTCGGCCACCCTTACAGGCTTGTTCTTCTGGATCAGAACATGCCGGGGCTGGAGGGATTCAGTGTGGCGGAGTGGATCAAGAAAGGGCCTTACGGGTCCGGCGTGGAGATCATCCTGCTCACCTCCGCGGCTCAGAAGGGGGATGCGGCACGCTGCAGGGAGACCGGCATTTCCGGGTACCTGCTCAAGCCCGTAAAGCAGTCGGAGCTCTTCGACGCGATCATGATGGCCCTGGGCCACCGCGCTCAGAAGGACCCCACCGTGATCACCCGCTACACCATCCAGGAGGCCCGCATCAGGCTGCATATTCTTCTTGCCGAGGACAACCCCGTGAACCAGAGGGTGGCGGTCAAGATGCTCGAGAAAAGGGGCCACCGGGTCGTGCCCGTCACCAACGGCAAGGAGGCCCTGGAGAGACTGGAACGGGAACGCTTTGACCTGGTGCTCATGGATGTGCAGATGCCGGAGATGGACGGATTGGAGGCAACAAGGCGCATACGCGCCTTAGAGCTCAAAGCTCAAAGCTCAAAGCTCAAAGCGGAAGAGGGGTCCATCGGCCTTTCAGCTTCCAGCCTTCAGCTTTCAGCCCGATCGGGGAGAATCCCGATCGTGGCCATGACGGCACATGCCATGAAGGGGGACCGGGAGATGTGCCTGGAGGCGGGAATGGATGACTACGTGTCCAAGCCCATCAGGGTGGAGGAGCTTTTTGAGACCATTGAGAAGTGGGTGCGGCCCCCGGCCGGCACCGAGGGAAAAAAGACCGTCCCTTCCGGATCGCGGGAAGCCGGAAATGGAGATGTCAGGGTCTTTGACCGGGCCAGGGCCCTTGAGGTGGTGGCCGGGGATGAAGATCTTTACAGGGAAATCGCCGGGATCTTCCTGGGCACCCTCCAGGAGAGCCTGGTCCAGCTAAGGGAGGCCGTGGAGAGCAGAGATGCGGCCGTCGTGGAGAGGGGCGCCCACAAACTGAAGGGGGCGGTGGCGAATTTCGGCGCCCTCAGGGCGCAGAGCGCGGCCCTGCGCCTGGAGCGTTTGGGAAAGACGGGGAAGGTGGGAGAGATGGGAGAGGCATTCCAGGTGCTTCAAGACGAACTCCTTGCCCTGGAAAAGGCACTGCAGGAGGACCTGGGGGGTGCGAGTTGAAGATCCTGATTGTCGAAGATGAGCCGGTCTCAAGGCGTCTGCTGGAGGCCTTCCTGCGCAAGTGGGGCTATGAGGTGACCGTCACCGACGAAGGCGAGAAGGCCCTGGAGGTCCTGCAGGGTCCGGATGCACCCAACCTGGTGATCTCCGACTGGATGATGCCGGGGATGGACGGACTGGAACTCTGCCGCAGGGCCCGGGGTATGGACCGGCCCGGCTATGTCTATTTCATCATCCTGACCGCAAAGGGGGGAAAGGAAAATGTGGTGAAGGGGCTGGATGCGGGCGCAGACGACTACCTGGTGAAACCCTTTGATCAGGCGGAACTGGAGTGCAGGGTCAGGATCGGGAGAAGAATCCTGGACCTGGAGAGCCGCATTCTGCACCTGGCCTCCACCGACGGCCTGACCGGCCTGCTGAACAGGAGGGCCTTCATGGAGAGAATGGAAGAGGAGATGCATCGGGCGAGGCGGCAGAAAACGGGCCTTTCCGTGATCCTGGCGGACATCGACTATTTCAAAAAGATCAACGACGCCTACGGGCACCAGGCAGGGGACGTAGTTCTTCAGAAGTTCGCCGAGCAGATCGAGGGATCCTCCCGGCCCTATGATCCGGTCGGCAGGTACGGCGGAGAGGAATTCGTCATCTGCCTGCCCGGCGCCGACCTCTCCCAGGCAGCCTCGGTCGCGGAAAGGATGCGCAGGGGAGTGGAGGAGATGATAAACGTGGCCCCGGATCTCTCAACGGCGATCCTGATCACGGGAAGTTTCGGTGTGGCAACCCTTGAACAGGGATCAGGAGAAGACGTGGACTCCCTCATCAGGAGGGCGGATGATGGCCTTTACCGGGCCAAGGCCGAGGGGAGGAACAGGGTGTTTGTGGCGGGGGATTGAAGATTGACGATTGGCGATTGAAGATTGGGCACAGTGAACAACGGTCAATCATCAATCAACCATCACAGATAGCGGATCATGGGGGATCAGTGGGGACTCATGAGTAGGCAGCAGGCAGTGTGAAACGCGAAGAAGAATTGAATATTAAATAGTGAGAATTGAGTATTGGAGGAACAATGGAAT
>JAFGPH010000599.1 GCA_016926135.1 Deltaproteobacteria bacterium | reverse complement strand
CCGCCTCACGGCGGTCTTGCCCTGGGTCTGGACAGGGTCGTGGCCATGATCCTGAGGACCCCTTCCATCAGGGACGTCATCGCCTTCCCCAAGAACAGGAGCGCCTTCTGCCCCCTCACCGAGGCGCCGTCATGGGTGGAACTGGACCAGATCCAGGAATTGGGTCTCACCGCAGGAATCGATTTCCAGCCTTCCACGGTGCGGGACGGGGCATCTCCGGAGGGCGCCGCTACCCCTTCACCACCCAGGACCAAGGAAAGGATCTCCACGCAGGAGGTGATTCATGTGGCCAGCCTCAGCCGGCTGAGCCTCAACGACGCCGAAATCGACCTTTACAGGAAGGACCTCAACGCCGTCCTGGGGCACGTGGAAGCCCTGAAGGAACTCGACACCGAAGGGGTCCCCCCCATGAGCCACGTGCTGGAACTGCGCAACGTATGGCGCGACGACGAGGCCGCGACATCCGAGGGTCGCGAATCCATCCTGAAGAACGCGCCTGACAGGGAGCATGACTACTTTAAGGTTCCAAGGGTTCTCGAAGGATGAGAATGGAATTGTGCGATATGAGCGCCGTGGAGCTTGGAAGACTGCTCAGAAAAGGGGAGATCACTTCCAGGGAGGTGACCCTTTCCGCCCTCCGGAGGATCGAGGAAAAGGAGAGCGATCTCAAAGCATACATCACGGTGACGGCCGACCTGGCCCTTGAAATGGCGGACCGGGCCGATCGAAGGTTCCGTAACGGGGAAGAGGTCTCGCCCCTTGAGGGGATCCCCGTCGCCGTCAAGGATGTCCTCTGCACGGAAGGAATCCGTACCACCTGCGGATCCAGGATCCTCGCCGATTACGTTCCTCCCTATCATGCCACAGCCGTTCGGAAGGTGCTGGAGAGCGGCGCCGTGCTGCTCGGAAAAACGAACATGGATGAGTTCGGAATGGGTTCCTCCACGGAGAACAGCGCCTTCGGTCCCACCCATAACCCTGCGGATCCGGAGCGGGTCCCTGGTGGGTCCAGCGGCGGCTCCGCGGCCGCCGTGGCGGCCGGTGAGACGGTCATCGCCCTGGGTTCCGACACGGGCGGCTCCATTCGTCTTCCAGCGGCCTACTGCGGGGTGGTGGGTCTCAAGCCCACCTATGGCAGGGTCTCCCGCTTCGGCCTCATCGCCTATGCCTCTTCCCTCGACCAGGTGGGCCCTATCGCCAGGACTGTGGAAGACTGTGCACTGCTGCTGGAATGCGTCTCCGGTCACGACCGACGGGATACAACCTCCGCAGGCGCGCAGAAACGGGGCTTTGCAGACACCCTCAAGAGGGGGGTCCGGGGTCTCCGGATAGGGCTTCCCAGGGAGTACTTTGTGGAGGGTCTGGATCCCAAGATCAGAGACAGGATTCTGGAAGCGGTGCGCCTCCTTGAGAGAAACGGCGGCCGTATCGTCGACGTCAGCCTGCCCCACACAAAGTATGCCATCAGTGCCTACTACCTCATTGCCACGGCAGAGGCGAGCAGCAACCTCGCCCGCTACGACGGGGTCAGGTACGGCTACAGGACAGACAGGGACGTGTCGGATACGGTCCGGATGGTTGAAGTGACGAGAAGCGAGGGCTTCGGCAGGGAAGTGAAGAGAAGGATCATCCTGGGGACCTATGTGCTCTCGGCCGGCTATTACGATGCCTATTACCTGAAGGCACAGAAGGTGCGAACCCTGGTCAAGCAGGATTTTGACAGGGCACTCGAACTGGTGGACTGTATGATCGCCCCGGTTTCCCCGTTTTCGCCTTTCAGGCTGGGGGAGAAGACGGAGGATCCGCTTCAGATGTACCTCGTGGACGTCTACACCGTTTCTCTCAACCTGGCCGGACTGCCCGGGCTCAGCCTTCCATGCGGAAACGCCGACGGGTTGCCGGTAGGCATGCAGATCATCGGCAGACCCTTTGATGAAGCCACGGTGCTGAGGGTGGGTTACGCGTATGAACAGATGAGGGCTTTGGAGTGATGGAGTTCGAACCCGTCATCTGCTTTGAAACCCATGTAGAGCTGAAGACGAATCGAAAGCTCTTCTGCGACTGCGCGGTCACCTACGATGCGGCGCCCAACAGCAGCATCTGCCCGGTGTGCACGGCCCAGCCGGGAGCCCTGCCCATACTTAACCGGAAGGCCGTGGAGTTGGCCCTGAAGGCGGGGCTGGCCCTTGACTGCGACATCAACCGGCTTTCCCGGTTTGCAAGGAAGAACTACTTTTATCCCGACCTCCCCAAGGGCTACCAGATCTCCCAGTACGAGCGCCCCTTTTGTGAACACGGGCACCTCGAAATCCCGGGAGACAACGGCCAGACTCACAGCGTGGGGATCCGAAGAATTCATCTCGAGGAGGATGCAGGGAAACTGGTGCACTCCGCCAGCTCCCTGGGTGCCTCCGACTTCAGTCTTGTGGACTACAACAGGGCCGGAGTCCCTCTGCTGGAAATTGTGGGGGACCACGAGAGGAATCCCCTGCGTTCCCTGCAAGAGGCGCGAACCTATCTGGAAAAGCTGAGACAGATCATCCGGTACATCGAGGTGAGCGACTGCATCATCGAAAAGGGCCAGTTTCGGTCCGACGTGAACATCTCCCTCAGGAAGAAGGGAGCCCGGGACTTCGGCCATCGCGCGGAGATCAAGAACATGACTTCCTTCCGCTTCATTTCCGACGCCCTGGAATACGAGATCAAGAGGCAGTCCGAGATCCTGCGCTCAGGGGGAGTGGTCCTGCAGGAGACAAGGCTCTTTGATGAGCAGCGGAAGGTCACGGTGCCCATGCGGAGCAAGGAGGACGCGCCGGACTACCGCTACTTCCCCGATCCGGACCTGGTGGAGGTGGAAGCAGGCCGGGATCTCATCAACAGGATCAGGGAGACCCTCCCTGAAATGCCCGACCAGAAGGTCCTCCGCCTCACCGGGGAGTACGGCATACCCAGGGACGACATCCTCATCCTCACCCGCGAGAGAGAGACATCGGATTACTTCGCCGCCTGCGCCCCACAGTGCAGAGACACCGTGCGACTGGGACGGTGGATCATCCGGGATCTCTTCAACCTGCTGAACGAGAAACACATGACCATCGTGGACTGCCCGGTCGGCCCCGGGGATTTTTCAGAACTCATCAACCTCCTCGATCAGGGTGCGATCACGGACCCCATGGCCAGGTCCATGCTGAAGGAGATGTTTGATCGGAGATGCACCCCCGAGAGCCTCCTTACCGACAGCGCCTACAGGCCCATCAAGGACCCCCACGTTCTGGAGAAATACGCCGAGGAGGTGCTGGCCGAACACCCCGAGGCCGTATCCAAGATCAGGAACGGGGCCATGGAGCCGGTCAACTTCCTGGTCGGTCAGGTCATGAGGAAAACCAAGGGAAAGGCCGACGCAAAAAAAGTGAGATCCCTGATTCAGGAGAAGCTGGGTATCTAAACCTCTTCTCCCCGGCCCACACCCACGGCTACATCAACACCTGCATTCCGAGATCAGGCCACCACTTCAATCCTCAGTTCTCATGGTTTCGCAGGGAGATGTCGAAATCTCAGCTCGGTTGATCGATCGTTGTGCTTTTTGAAATACGGATTCCGGGAAGGGGTGGAGCGGTGATGGCAAAGAGGTCTTCTTTTTCCGCCCACCGCATGTGAAGATTCGCCGGTGGTTTTCCCGGATCGATCGACTGGCGAAGATCCCTCACCATTGATTCTTAGAATGTCACCACTTTGTCAGCCCACTCTACGATGTTCACGCAGTCGATCATGGTTGAAATGGGGCAGGCATCTGTTCCGCCCTTTTGTCTGGATTTCAAGCACGCTCCGCATGCCTCGATTCCTCCGCCGACAGAGAGGAAGTCTTTCAATTGCTCATCTACATTGAACCTCTCATGGGTCAAGCCTTCGCATTCCACGGCCTCACCCATGAGAAACACCTTCACCTCGTGGCCCTGTTTCTTTGCGGTTGTGGCGAAACGAAACGCATTCCACGCCTTTTCAAACTCCTTGGTCTCCAAGATGATACCTAGCTTCATCTATTGTTCCCCCGTGTGAGTCGTTGTGCTTTGAATACCCCTTTAGCCTGTGCGGCCTATTCCTCCTCCTGTAATCGTCAAGCGACCTTAGCCTGTTCTGAAAACCCTGTAACACACCGTCCCTCCTTCTTGTCAAAGGAATCGGGTGCGGGCCGCTTCGTCCAGGAGTGGAAAGAT
>JAFGPH010000598.1 GCA_016926135.1 Deltaproteobacteria bacterium | reverse complement strand
GTGTTCAGCCTGAAGGCCATGATCGCCCTTGCCCTCGGGGGCATGGGGAGTGTCATGGGGGCGCTTTTCGGCGGCATCCTTCTGGGGGTCATCGAGAGCTTCGGTTCTTTTTTCCTCACGGGGGTGTGGGCGGATGTGATCTCCTACGCCGTGTTCCTGCTCGTTCTTGTGTTCCGGCCGGATGGCCTTTTCGTGCGTTCCACCCGTATGGAGTGACAGTGAAAAGTAAAAAACACATAGGATGGGCTGTTCTGACGATCGCGGTTTTTTCGATGGTACCGCTCGTGCTGGATTCCGAGACCTCCTACCTCGTCTATTTCCTGTTCATGGCCTTCACCTATCTCGCCCTTGCCCAGTCCTGGAATCTGGTAGCAGGGTACACGGGCCAGATCTCTCTAGGCCTTCACGCCTTCTTCGGCTTCGGGGCCTATGTGGTCGCTATCGGTTGGGTACAGAAGCTCTTCGGATATTTCGATCCACTCGGCATATTCCTGTCCGGTTTGATCCCGGCTATTCTGGCCGCCGCTGTCGGCATACCGCTCCTTTCAAAGCTCAGGGGAGATTATTTTGCCCTGGGGACCCTCGGCCTGGGAGAGATCCTGAGGCTCATCTTCGTTCAGGGTGGAACCCTGACTGGAGGCTCTGCGGGCCTCATGCTGCCTTCTTCCGCCTACGCCTCGATGGTTCCCTATTATTTTGCGGCCCTTTCCCTTGCGGTGCTTGCCACGGCCTTGACGTATTTCCTCATCCGGTCTCCTGTGGGTTGGGCTCTCATAGCCATCCGGGACGATGAGACGGCGGCGGCAGCCAACGGAGTCCCTGTGCTGTCCTACAAGGTCCTGGCCTTCGCCTTGGGGGCATTCATCGCAGGCCTCTGCGGGAGTCTCCAGGGCTATTACCTTTTTCACATCCATCCCCAGAACTTCTACGGCCTCAACTGGACCCTTTACCCCATTCTCATGTGCGTCTTGGGGGGAAGCGGCACCATCGTGGGTCCCGTCATAGGCGCGGTCTTTCTGACGGCCGTCTTTGAGATGGCCAAAGTCTGGCTGCCGGAGATCCACCCCATATTTTCCGGGGCGCTCATCATCGCAACGATCATGTTTTTGCCCAACGGTGTGGTCCGGCTGAGGTGGTTTCAGGGCCGCTTCAGCCGAAAAGTGGCGCACTTATCCGGAGTCGGCGGGGAATGAACTCTCACAAGAAAAGGAGGAAGGGATCATGAAAAGAAATGTGTCTTGGTGGCTGGGGGTGGCTCTTCTGGTGACAGCGTGGAGCCTGATGTCTTCCGGTGCGCTCTGTGCGGCGGAAAAGAAGGAGATCCTCATCGGAGCGAATCTCTCTCTCACCGGGCCGCTGGCCATGGACGGTGGAGAGCAGAAATGGGCTTACGAGCAGGCCGTAGCCGACGTCAACAAAGCCGGGGGCATCATGGTGAAAGCGTTTGGCAAGAAACTCCCGGTGAAACTGGTGGTTGCAGATGATGAGAGCGATCCCGGAAAGGCGGCGGCGGCGGTGGAGAATCTGATCAAGCTGCAAAAGGTCGACCTGATGCTCTCCACCCATTCTACCCCTCTGACCATACCGAGCTGCGTGACGGCGGAGAAGTACAAGAAGTACTACCATGCCACGACCTGCCTGCTGCCCGTCTGGCTGGAGAGCAAATTCAAGTGGTCCACCATGTTCTTCTTTGACATGGAGCACTTCAGCACCATCCCCTTCGAAATCTGGAAGAGCCTTCCTGAACAGGATAAGATCAAGAACCCGGCCATGTTGATGGAGGACTCCTTGGATGGAAGGGGCATGGGTGGAGCGCTGAGACCCGCTGCCGCGAAGTACGGCCACAAGTTCGTACTGGACGAACCCTGGGCCATTGGGGCAAAGGACTACTCTTCCCAGATTCTCAAACTGAAGGCAAAAAAGGTGGACGCCCTCCTCATTTTCGGTTCGCCCACCGATTGCATCACCCTCGTGCGGCAGATGAAGGAAAACGATTGCAACATCAAGTATGTGCATGGTTACAAGGGGACCTGGACCGCGGAATTCTGGGGAGCCCTCAAAAAGGATGCCCAGTACATTCTTTTTGACGGTTTCTGGCATCAGGACTTCCCGCACCCAGGGGCCAAAGAACTGGGGCAGCGGTTCTTCAAACAGTATGGAAAGACGTCGGTGAGCACAGGGAACTTCTATGCCACGGCCCAGACCCTCTTCCAGGCCATTGAAAAGGCGGGCTCTCTGGATTCCGCCAAGGTTAGGGATGCTGTTCTCACCCATGAATTCAAGGGGACGGTTATGGGCGACATCAAGTACCGGCCCGATGGAACCGCAGCCTATCATGCGACGGCCAACCAGTGGTGGGACGGTAAGCAGATGCTGGCTTATCCCTTCCTGAAGGACGGATGGAAGGTGAAGCTGGCGCCGCCGTGGAACAAAAGGTAGCTGAAATCGAAGAGAAACAGGAATATTTCTCCAGTGATTTAGAGTCAAAGCCAAGGCTCTCTGCCCTCTTGGCGTTCCGGGGTGATCTAACGCCTACACTTCTATCGGAATGCCGGGAGGGCATGAGCGTTTCAACGATGAGCAGGGTAAACTGGTATCGGCGGTGCAAGAATGACTTCCAACAGCTTACTGAAAGACAGGGTCATCCTGGCGGTCGATGACGAGAAGGACATCCTCGACACCGTGGCAATGTCACTTGACCGGTGTATCCTGCACAAAGCAGACGACTTCGACACGGCGAGCCAATTCCTGCAGAGCTACACCTATGACATCGTTATCCTGGACATCATGGGCGTGAACGGGTTCGAACTTCTCAAGGTGTCCGTCCGGCATGGATTCCCTACCGTCATGCTCACCGCACACGACCTCAACCCTGAAGCCCTGAAAAAATCGATCAGGCTGGGTGCCGTCTCCTTTCTGCCCAAGGAAAAGATCGCTGATCTTGAAACCTTTCTCGAAGATGTGGTGCTGGGGGGAGGGAGACCGGTATGGAAGAAGCTTTTCGACAGGATCGGTGATTTCTTCAACAGGCGATTCGGTCAGGGCTGGGACGAGAAGGATCGTTTCTTCCGGGAGTTCCAGCAGGAGATGCTGAGAGATTCCGACCCGGGGACGAAATGAAGGGATGTAGAGTGGCCCGAAGAACATCGTGTGCGATTCACGGCCTGGCCGAAATGTGTTTGCGGATTCCAGCCCTACAGGCGTCAGACAGGATGACGGCTCACACGGCCCAAGGCTCACGGCACAAGGGAATGCAAGAAGTCCTCTTCCTTGCGCCGTGAGCCGTATGCCTTGCGCCTTTCTGTCACCCCCCCGAATGCCCTCGCACAGCCGCCCCGCCTCTTTCGAACGCCTCCAGGTTTTCCGTCAGCCGACCGGCGGGGAGCAGCTCGGAGACGGCCGTCTCAAAGTCCTTTCGATCCAGGGGCAAAATTCCGAC
>JAFGPH010000597.1 GCA_016926135.1 Deltaproteobacteria bacterium | reverse complement strand
TTCTGTGCGTCGATTTCCAGATCCACCTCCTGTGTCATGGGGACGCGCTTGACACACACCACGATTTCCATTCCTCGCACCTCCTCAGATTCTCAAATGAATGAACTCTCATTCACTTGAGAATTTTTACCACACCTCCCCCCTCAAGTCAATTTTTTTCGGAAAGGAACTGCTTGCATTCCCTTTTAAGCTATAGTAATGGTTGGCCATTATTCCCTGTTCCCTCTTCGATACCTCGGGGCGAACGGAGTCCGTGTTGGGGTATGGGGTAGCGTCTCACATTCCATTCATGGTGAGGTGTCGAACCATGAACGGAAAGGCTGACCGGAGCCTTGTCATGGCATCCATCAGGGTTTTCGGACACTCTCCATGGGCGGATTTGGCCGTAAAACCGCTCCTGGAAATATTACATTACTATCGGCCTTCACTGGATAGGATGCATCGATCACTGAAATGAGCGTTGATGGAGGAGGCACGTCATGAAAAGCAGGAAACGGCATCCCACGGGAAATCAAGCCGGCTGTCGAAGATCTGCATGGGTCGCAATGGTGGCGGCATCTACGTTTGTCACCTTCAGCCTCTGCCTTTTTTCCCCTTTTTCCTGGGGCCAGGGCAAACCCTTGAAGATGCCTATCCAGAAGCCTTCCGCCCAGCCCGTACCCAAACCGGCCGAGAAAAAAGAGGTGAAAGAGACACCGAAGCCTCAAACACGCCCCTCACCCCAGGTACCTGAACTGCCGAGTGCCCCTGCGCTCGACTTTGCCCTGGAGATGAAAAAGCTGGAGAGCCTGCTCCAGATCAACGACAAGAACGCGGAGGCTTACTACAACCGTGGCTGGCTGTATGCATACAAAGGCGACATGGACCGGGCCGTCCAGGACTACACGAAGGCCATCGCGATTGACAAGAAGATGAAGGATGCTTTTTACAACCGGGGCATTCTCCTCGCGCGCATGAAGAAATTCGAGGACGCGCTCAAGGACTTCTCGGAAACAATCAAGCTGGAATCCAAGGCCACGGATGCATACTGCAACCGGGGAAGCGTCCATCTCCAGATGGGCAAGCCGGACCTCGCCCTCACGGACTTCAACAGCGGTCTCAAGCTCAATCCGAATGACGCCGATCTCCTTTACAACCGAGCCCTCGTCTACCTCGCAAAAGGGGACAAGAATGCCGCGACGGCAGACCTGAAGAAATCCGCCCAGATGTTCCATGACAGGACCAGAAAGGAATTTCCCGAACTTGCCCCTCAGGTCCCTCCTGAGCTCAGAAAGGCCGGCCTTGATTGCCGGGCAGGAGAATTCCTCAGCTACATGCCCCAGGAGACGAAGCAACGGGTTCAACGTTTTGAGGACATGCGGGTTAGAGTGGAGAAGGTATTCTCCGAACTGGAGAAGAAGGTGAAACAGGCTTTGGGAGACAAGGTGCGGCGGCAGGGAAATACCTTGGCCTTTCACATTCAGGGGACCGACCCCCGGTGGGCGGAGATTTTTGGGCCCAAGTGGCCCGAGATGATCAAGCAAAATCCGAGGGAGCCCCGGTTCTTTTACATATCCATGGAATTCGCCTGGAAAGAGGAGTGTCAGGTTCTGCAGAGGTTTCAAGCGTGCCTGGAAAATCCCGCCTATTGTCAGGAGACATCCGTTCCGAATGCCGCCCTCCAGATCAAGAAGATCGGTGGATCATGGCAGCTTGTGGACGGGAAAAGACCCGAAGAATGGAAGCAGGCCGACGTGCTGGGCAGCGGTTTTCCCGAGATCGCCCTCTGGCTCGACAAGTTCCTCTCAGAGAACAAGGGGAAAATGGCCCATGAAGAGATGCTCATCAACCTTGCCAAGGGATACACCCAGAGGGTTGCGGCCCTTGCAGCCAAGGTGAAAGCTGCGAAATGAGCTAGGGACGTAACTCCCCCATAGCCTCCCGAATCTTGCGCTGGAGGACAGGATCCCCCTTGGAGAGATCTTCCGCCTTCTGGAAGTGAAATTTCGCTTTGCCTTTCGCACCCGTTCGCTTGAAAAAGATGGCAAAGTTGTAGTGGGCCTGGCCCAACCGGTTTTGCCTGCCGTAGGCGAGACCCAGATCGTAGTATACCTCGTCCTTCACGGGAGGCATGAGAAGCAGCCGTTCATAGAGGGGTATCGCCTTGGCGTCCTCCTCCATGTTCTGGTAAGACTTGGCCAGTAGAAACAGGGTGGACCTGTCCAGGCTGTCCAGCCTGGCAGCCCTCTCCAGGATTCGGAGCGCCTCTTTGTCCTGGCCCTTCAACTGATAGGATTCGGCGAGCCTCCTCAGGATGGGAAGGGAATCGGGGCTGCCCTTCAACGCCGCCTGGAAGTGGCTTATCGCTTTATCGTAGTCCGATCTGTCCTGGCGTACGATCCCCAGTCCGTAGTGGGCCAACACCGACCCCGGGTCCTTTTCCAGCGCCTTGCTGAACTGGGCCTCCATTTCGCTGGGGTCCCCTGTCTTGGCCGCCACGGTGGTCTTGAAAAAGGGGTAAAGCTGTCTGAATTCCTTCGGGGCACTCCCCCCTTCCCTCTTGCCGAGCCCGCTCAGCATCACCTCCATGTTGGAGATCCTTTCAGGCCCTACCGGATGGGTGAGGAGGTAGGAGGGGACCCCGTCCGTGCCGTACCATTGTCCCTTTTCCAGTTTCTCGAGGGTAGCGATCATTCCGGCAGGGTCATATCCCGCCTGGACCATGTACTGAAATCCCCTTTGGTCCGCCTGTCGCTCATCCTCTCGGCTGTAGGCCAGCTGCTTTTGAATGCCGGCCGCCACAGTCCCGCTCAGGATCGCGGCCCCCCCCTGCCCGCCCACCAGGATACCCGCCAGCACGCCGGCCAGACTGGCGAGGCCGATCTTCTTGGCCTGCTCAATGCGTTCTGAGATATGCCTTGCAGAGACGTGGCCGATCTCGTGACACACTACCGCGGCCAGTTCATCAATCGTATCCAGGGCCACCACAAGACCGGAAAACACGAAGATATGGCCCCCGGGCCCTGCAAAGGCATTCAGATCCTGGTCCCGGACCAGGTAGAAGCGGAAAGGGAAAGGCTTGGTCTCCAGAGGCCTGATGAGGTACTGACCCAGATCATTCAGATAATCGTTTGCGAAGTCGTCGTCCAGAAAATCAAACTGCCTTCCTATGTTCTCCATGAACTTCTGGCCCATGGCAGTTTCATCCTCTATGGAGAGTGCCCGGACCGATCCAACCGTTCCGAGTTGAACGGAGAGGATCAGGAAGGCCAGGAAGAGAATCTTCGGCCAGGAATTAGTCCTTCTTTTTTTCGTTCTCACCGGTTTCCACCCTCGGGGCCTCGATCCAGAGTCCTTCCAGGTCGTAGAACTCTCTTACAGGCTGGTAAAAGATATGGATCACCACATCGCTGTAATCTATGAGCACCCATTGACCTTGTGCTTCTCCTTCGATGCCGAAGACCTTGAATCCCTCCTCCTTCATCCGTCGGGACACGTGCTTGGCAATGGCCTGAACCTGTCTGCTCGAGTTGCCGCTCGCGACGAGGAAGTACTCGGTTATGGAGGTCAGATTCCCCACATCGAACAGGATGGGATCGATTGCCTTTCGCTCCTTGATGATTTTCAGGCAAAGGATCGCCTTATCCAGAGAGTTCATGACCCTGATACAACCCCTTCTCCATGATGTACAACCTCACTGACTCAGGAACCAGGAAGCGAACGGACCTGCCCTTGGCCACCCTCCTGCGAATGCCCGTGGAGGAGATGTCCATGAGGGTGGCATCCTTACATATTAGCATGTTCCCCGACGGGGATACAAAGGTCCCCTCGCTTTTTCTCCTGAAACCCATCCCCAGGTGATCCAGAAAGGCCCCCAGTTCCTCGGCCGGGACCCCGGGCCTCTGGATCACGACAAAGTGGGCATAGTCAAAGAGCTTTTCGTACTCCTTCCATGATTCGATCTCCAGGAAGGCATCCATGCCGATGATAAAGAAGAGTTGGAGGTCTTCCCTGTGAAGGTGATGGAACTCCCTCAAGGTTTCGATGGAGAAGGAAAGACCCTCGCGTTGAGCTTCCATGTCCGTTGCCTGGAACAGGGGGGACTCAGCGGCCGCCAACCGGGTCATGGCAAAACGGTGATGAAACGGGGTGACGGGTTTCCTTTCCTTGTGGGGCGGCGAGGCTGCCGGGATCAGGTAGACCGTCTCCAGTTTGAGTTCCTCACCGACCTCCTCGGCCAGTCGTAGGTGACCGAGGTGGACGGGATCGAAGGTGCCGCCCAGAATCCCGAGTCGCAAGCGTTCTCCTTATGGTGTCCGTGTCCGGAAGTCCCGTATCTGCATTGTTTTCCTTGCACCCTGAACCGTGAACCTTGCGCCTTTTTCTTACGTCCTCACCTGACCGGTTCCGTAAACGATGAACTTGGTGGTCGTCAGCTCCTCCAGTCCCATGGGTCCAAAGGCATGGAGCTTGGATGTGCTGATGCCGATCTCGGCGCCCAGACCCAGCTGAAAACCGTCGTTGAACCGGGTCGAGGCATTGACGAGAACCACGGAGGAATCCACCTCTGCCAGGAAACGCCGGGCCTTCTCATAATCGTTGGTCACGATGGCTTCGGTATGATTGGAGCCGTATTTCTCAATGTGATCCAAGGCCTCGTCCATGTCGGAGACGACTTTTACCGCGAGGATGAGATCCAGGAATTCGGCCGGCCAATCCGACTCATCGGCAGGCCTTGCATCGGCCACTATGGAGAGGGTCTTGGGACACCCCCGGATCTCCACACCCGCCCCTCTCAATTGCTTCACCATGGCCGGAAGAAAGGCCGGGGCAATTCGTTCATGAACGAGAAGTGTCTCCATGGCGTTGCAGACACCCGGTCTCTGCACCTTGGCATTGAAACAGATCTCTGAGGCCCTCGTGAGGTCCGCCTCTTCGTCCACGAAGATGTGGCAGACACCCTTGTAGTGTTTCAGCACGGGAATTCGCGAATGGGACACCACGAAGCGGATCAACCCCTCCCCTCCTCTGGGGATAATGAGATCCACATAGTCCTCCATGGCCAGGAGGGCCGTCACCGCGTCCCGATCCGTGGTGGGCACCACCTGAACAGCCTTCTCCGGCAGGCCTGTCTTCACCAGGACTTCTCTCAAGATTTCCGCCAGGATCAGATTGGAGTGAATCGCTTCCGACCCGCCTTTGAGAATCACTGCATTGCCGGACTTGAGACACAGTCCGGCTGCATCCACCGTTACGTTTGGCCGTGACTCGTAGATGAAACCAATCACACCCAGAGGGATCCTGACCCTGCCCACCTGGAGCCCGTTGGGCCTCTTCCACATGCCGGTCACCTGCCCCACCGGGTCGGGCAGCCGGGCCACTTCCTGAAGACCTGCCGCCATATCGGCGATGACTTTGTCCGTCAGCGTGAGGCGGTCGATCATGGAAGAACCCAATCCGCTCTCCTTTCCCGTGGACACGTCTTTTTCGTTCTCCCTCTTGATCTCCTCTTTTCTCTCCATCAGAGCGCAGGCCATCTGTTCCAAGGCTGTATCCTTCACCGGCCGGTCAAGTTTTCGCAGACCTCTGGCCGCCCCCTTGGCATCCCTGGCCATATCCCTGATCACGCCCTCAATCGACATAAATCTTCCCCGTTCTGGACGTCATAGGTAATTACCATGTTGTCCCTGTGCACCACTTCATCATCGTGCTTGAACCCCAACCTGGCCTCGATCTGGGAACTCCTGCAACCCGTGATCTTGCGGATGTCACCGGCGTCGTAGCTCACCATGCCTACCGCCAGTTCCTGCCCCTCCTCATTGAGAATGACCACTGAATCGCCCACACTGAAGGCGCCGTTCACCTCTCGGATGCCTGACGGCAGCAGGCTCTTTCCGCCCCTGACAAGGGCTCTTTCAGCGCCCTTGTCCACGACCAGTTCTCCCTTGCTGGACCTGGTGAACGCGATCCAGTGCTTTCGATGGCAAAGAGCGGCTTCCTTGGGGATGAAAAGGGTGCCGACCTCCTCCCCCCTGAAAATGTCCATCAGAACCCCCTCTTTCAGCCCGTTGGCGATGATGGCGGGAACCCCGGCAAGGGCCACCTTCTGTCCGGCCTTGATCTTGCTTGCCATACCCCCGGATCCGAGAAACCCTGGAATGGCGCTGGCATAGCGCAGAACGTCGCCGTCCGCCCTCTCCACGATCCTGATGAGCCTGGCGTCCCTTTTCCTCCGAGGATCCTTGTCGAAAAGGCCGTCGATGTCGGTCAGATTCACCAGGAGATGGGCCTCGGTGAGGTTCGTCACCATGGCGCTCAGGTTGTCGTTGTCTCCGAACTTGATCTCATCCACCGATACGGTATCGTTCTCGTTGATGACAGGCACGATTCTCCAGGAAAGCAGGGTAAGAATGGTATTCCTCGCATTCAGGTAACGCCGCCTGTTGTTCAGGTCGTCCCGAGTAATGAGGATTTGCGCGACCTTCTGCCCGTAACGATCGAAAGCCTTCTCATAGGCCATCATCAGTATGGGTTGCCCCGCTGCGGCCAGGGCCTGTTTCTGCGAAAGGGATTCGGGCCTTTTACTCAAGCCAATCTTCTTCATCCCGGAGGCAATGGCGCCGGAGGAGACGAGCACAACCTCGATCCCCAGTTCTTTGAGCGCGCAAATATCCCGGGTGAGGTTCCGTATGACCCGTCTGTTCAGCCCGTTCCTGGCCGTGAGCACACCGCTGCCCACTTTGACCACCACCCGCCTCACGGACCTCAGGAGGGCCTTCCTGGAATGTTCCGTCATTTCAGCCATGATGGAAGAACCTATTGAAAAGGGCCTCCTTGAGGCGATCCAACCCTTCCCCGGTCAGCGCGGAAATGGGAATGGCCTCCAGCCCCATTCCCCCAAAAACCGCCACCATGTTTTCCGCACGACGCCCGTCTTCGACACAGAGGTCGATCTTGTTGATCGCGATCACCTGCTCCTTTTCCAGCAGCGACGGCGCGTACCCTTCCAACTCCCTTCTCAGGATGTGGAAATCCTCCAGCAGATCGTGATGGGGATCATAGGTCACGTCCAGGACATGAAGCAGCAGTCTGGTCCTCTCAATGTGTTTCAGAAATTGATGGCCCAGGCCGCGGCCATCACCGGCGCCCTCAATCAGGCCGGGGATATCGGCCACGGTGAGGGTATTTTCTTCATCGAAGGCGAGCACACCCAGATTGGGAATGAGGGTCGTGAAAGGGTAACTGTCGATCCTGGGGCGTGCCATGGTCAGGCGGGAGAGGAGGGTGGATTTCCCCGCATTGGGGAGACCCGCCAACCCTATATCTGCAAGATATTTCAGAGAGAGCCTGAGTCTTTTCTCCAGTCCCGGCAACCCGGGTTGGGCCTTTCTGGGCGCCCTGTTGGTGGAGGTGGCAAAATG
>JAFGPH010000596.1 GCA_016926135.1 Deltaproteobacteria bacterium | reverse complement strand
GCAGGGGAAGGCCGTGGAGATCCTGGACCGGATCGCGCGGCTTGATCCGGCGGCAGCGGTGCGAATGGGTGGATGAAAGGGCGGGGTTCTCGTTTGATCAAACCACATCAAGAGGAGGTGTGTTATGGCGAAGGAAGGATCGGTGGCCCCCAAGGAGCGGGTCAACATCGTCTACCGTCCCGCAACCGGGGATGCCAAAGAGGAGGTGGAACTCCCCCTGAAGGTCATGGTGGTGGGGGATTTTACCCTCAGGGACGACGAGACGCCGGTGGAGGAGCGGAAGTCCGTCAGCGTGGACAAGGACAACCTCGACGAGGTGCTGAAGGCACAGAACATTCGAGTGAACACCAGGGTGAAGAACACGCTCTCGGACGACCCTGAGGCGCAACTCGGCGTGGACCTGGACTTCAAGAGCATGAAGGATTTTGAACCGGATGCGATCATCGGGAAGATTCCCGAACTCAAGAAGCTCCAGGAACTGCGGGAGGCCCTGAAGTCCCTGAAGGGCCCGCTGGGAAATGTTCCAGACTTCAGGAAGCGGATCCAGGAATTGGTCCAGGATGAGGGGACCAGGGCCCGACTCCTCAAAGAGTTGGGGATCGAATAGAGAGGAGGAAAGACTATGGCGGAAGAGAAAAAAGAGGTGGCCCAGGACAAGGCGCAGGTTGCGGAGGAGCCCTCTCTTCTTGACCAGATCCTGGATTCCACCCGGCTGAAGCCCACGGACGAGGCTTACTCCATCACGAGACAGGGGGTGCAGGCGTTCATCGATGCACTCCTCAAGCCGGAAAGGGAAGGGGTCAAGGTCAGCCCGGCCCTCGTGGACGACATGATCGCGGAGATCGACCAGAAGCTCTCCCGGCAGGTGGATGCGGTGCTCCACAACGCCGAGTTTCAGAAACTGGAGTCGGCCTGGCGTTCCCTGAAGTTCCTGATCGACCGCACGGACTTCCGGGAGAACAACAAGATCGAGATCCTGAGCGCCAAGAAGGAGGAGCTGCTGAGCGACTTCGAGGATGCCCCGGAGGTGACCAAGTCGGGGCTCTACCGGAAAATCTATACCCAGGAATACGGTCAGTTCGGGGGTCAGCCCTTCGGCCTGATCGTGGGGAACTACGAATTCGGGCCGGGGGCCCAGGACATCAAGCTGCTGCAGAACGTGGCCAGCGTGGCGACCATGGCCCACGCGCCCTTTGTGGCCGCGGCAGGCGCCCAGATGTTCGGTCTGCAGGACTTCTCGGGCCTTCCCAACCTGAAGGATCTCAAATCCATCTTCGAGGGGCCCCAGTACATCAAATGGCAGTCTTTCAGGACCTCCGAAGATGCCCGGAACGTAGCGCTCACCGTCCCCCATTTCCTGCTGCGCCTTCCCTATGGTCCGGACACCCAGCCGACCAAGGCCTTCAACTACAAGGAGAATGTCTCCGGGGGCAATGATTCCTTCTGCTGGGGAAATGCAGCCTTTGCCTTTGCATCCCGCATCACCGACAGCTTTGCCAAGTACCGGTGGTGCGCGAACATCATCGGCCCCCAGGGAGGCGGTGCGGTGGAAGACCTTCCCGTTTACCAGTATGAGGCCATGGGGCAGCTCCAGACCAAGATCCCCACGGAGGTGCTCATCTCGGAGCGAAGGGAATTCGAGCTGGCCGAGGAGGGTTTCATCGCCCTGGCCATGCGGAAGGGCAGCGACAATGCTGCGTTCTTCTCGGCCAATTCGGTCCAGAAACCCAAAAGCTTCGGCATCTCCAAGGAGGGCAAGGAAGCGGAACTCAATTACAAGCTCGGGACCCAGCTCCCCTATACCTTTGTGGTCAACCGGCTGGCCCACTACATCAAGGTGATCCAGAGGGAGAACATCGGAACCTGGAAGGAGAGGGGAGACCTGGAGAAGGAGCTCAACAACTGGATCCGGCAATACGTGGCGGATCAGGACAATCCCTCTCCGGGGGTCCGCAGTCGGAGACCCCTCAGGCAGGCGGAGATCACTGTCTCCGACGTGGAAGGGGACCCGGGTTGGTACCGGGTGGGCGTGAAGGTGCGGCCTCACTTCAAGTACATGGGGGCCTCTTTCACCCTCTCCCTGGTGGGCAAGCTGGACAAGCAGTGAAAGCATGTCCGATGTCCAATGCAGAACGTCCAATGTCAACCGAAGAAACCGTTCATTTGCGTTGGAGATTTCGCGCTATTGCAACGAACACCCAAATCAATCCACAGAGAGGAGGATTTGCACTATGCCGATGACATCCTATTTGTCCGTGACAGGGAAGAATCAGGGGAAGATCGAGGGCGACTGCACGCAGAAGGGGAGAGAGAAGACGATCCTGGTGTACGCGTTGGACCACGAGATAGAAATCCCCAGGGACACCCACACAGGGCTGCCCACAGGGAAGAGGGTCCACATGCCCATGACCGTTACCAAGGCGCTGGACAAGAGCTCGCCCAAGCTGATGCAGGCCCTCACGAGCGGGGAACAGCTTTCCGAGGTGGTGCTTGACTTCTACCGCATCAACGACAAGGGGCAGGAAGAGAAATACTACACCGTGAAGCTCCAGGATGCGATCATCGTCTCTGCGGAGTGCTTTTTCCCGGAGACCTTCCTGGAGGAGAGCAAGCCGTACCATCACATGGAGAAGGTCTCCTTCACCTACAGCAAGATCATCTGGACCTATGTTCCCGACGGCATCGAGGCCGAGGATTCCTGGAAGGAACCGAAGTCGTAAAGACCACACATGGACCATCCAGGGTGGCTTGAGGCGCGGCTGCCCCGGAGCGTTCGAATGTGGAGTCATGGAGTATTGGAGTGGTGGAGGCATGGGGAACCCGATTTTCCATCCCATCACTCCATCACTCCGTCGCTCCAATACTCCATTTTCCCTATGCGCGAAGAAAGGCTCCTGGAGAGGATCTTCAACAAGGAGGTGGACCCGGACCGCAGGGAAGGAAACGACCCCGGCCGGCAGGTCCGATCGGTGATGAGCCACCTGCAGAGGATCCTGAACACCAAGCAGGGGAGCGTGTTGATCGCCGAGGACTACGGGATGCCCGACTTCACCGACTTGCCCGGCGCCTTCTCCACACAGGCCACGCACGAAGTGGAGAGGATCCTGAGGGGTGTGATTCAAAAGTACGAGCCCCGGCTGGCCAAGGTGCACATCACGTTCGACCCTCAAAAGGACGATGTGCTCTCCCTGCGCTTCAAGGTGCAGGCCGAGCTCGCGCGGGAGGGGGGGGAATCGGTCACCTTTGAGACCGTGGTGGATGCAGGAGGGAAGATCACCGTGCGGGACTAAACCCGCACGAATATCCAATGTCCATTGTAAAATGTCCAATTTCGAAGTGAAGAAGAGAGCATCCAATATGGAAACACGGAAGGCGCACCGGACATTCACTGGATCTGACCCCTGACATCCGAACTCTGAAACCCCTTACTTGGACCTTGGAAATTCTACATTCTGCATTGGACATTGCCCATGAGTTTTAGCCGCCATTACCAGAGAGAGCTTCTGAATCTGAAGGAACTGGCCGTGGAGTTCTCCAAGGCCCATCCGGCCCTGGCCCCCATGCTGAGCGGCCAGACCCCGGATCCGGACGTGGAGAGATTGCTGGAGGGCACCGCCTTCCTCACCGGGCTCCTGCGGGAAAAATTGGAGGACGAGTTCCCGGAGATCATCCACGGACTCATGGATCTCATCTTCCCTCACTATCTTCGGCCCATCCCCTCGGCGACGCTGATTTCATTCATGCCCAAGCCGAGCCTGAAGGAATCTTTGAAAGTCCCGTCGGGTGTACAGATCGGTTCCGTTCCGCTGGACGGCACGACCTGCCTCTTCCGAACCTGCTACGACCTGGATCTCCACCCCCTTCGAATCACGGCGGCGGAATACCTGCAGAGACCTGGAAGCCCTCCCCGGATTCGACTTGCCCTGGAGCTTACCGGCATGCCTCTTTCCGCCTGGCGGCCCCAGGGACTGCGCTTCTACCTGGCTGAATCGTATCCCGATGCGGCGGATCTCTATCTCCTGCTGAACCGTCAGGTGAAAACCATTACCTTCCGGTCGGCAGCCGGAGGCGCTCCGGCTACTTTGCCTTCCACCGCCCTGGCGCCGGGGGGCTTCTCAGCGCAAGAGTCCCTCCTCTCCTACCCCAGGCAGTCTTTTCCCGGATACCGCATCCTGCAGGAGTACTTTGTGCTGCCGGAGAAATTCCTCTTTCTGGAACTGAGGGGGTGGGAGGCCTGGACGGACCGGGGAAACGGCTCCGCCTTTGAGATCTCCTTCGAATTGGCACAATCCGCGCACACCCCTCCTAGAATCAGGCCGGAGAGTTTCATGCTATTTGTCTCCCCCGCAGTGAACCTCTTCTCTCACGATGCGGATCCCGTTGTGGTGGACCACCGTCAGCCGGAGTACCGGGTGAGGCCTACGGACAGGATCGGCGGGCACTACGAGGTCCATTCCCTGGACAGGGTGGTCGGCATGGTGCAGGGGAGCGTAGAACAACGGGACTACGTTCCCTTCGAGTTTTTCGGACACCATGAACAGGAAAGACCCATCTATGCGGTGGCCCGGAGGAAGTCTCCCGTGACCCAGGCCCTGGACCTGTATCTGTCCCTGACTTATCCCCCTTCCTCCGATTTCAACAGCCAGGAGACCCTTTCCATCTCGCTCACATGCACCAATGGTACCCTGCCCGAGCGGCTTCAACTGGGAGACATCTCTCAGACCACATCCAGCTCCCCCGAGCTGGCGGAGTTCCGGAACATCCTGGCGCCCACGGCCCAGATTCATCCGCCGGTGGGAAGCGATGCGCTGTGGCACTTTCTCTCCCACCTCTCCCTGAATTACCTCTCTGTGGCGAGCGTGGACACCATCAAGGAACTGCTCGGCATCTACGTGTTCCCGGAAGGGCGGGACAGGGCCAAGACCGCCGCCAACACCAAGCGCGTGGAAGGGATCCAGGATCTCCAGGTGAAGCCCGTGGATCGGCTGGTCTCCGGGCACATGATGCGGGGCAGGGAAATCCGGATGAAGCTCCGGCAGGATCATTTCGCGTCCCCCGGAGATCTCTTTCTCTTCGGCACGGTGATGGATTACTTCTTTGCCGTGTACAGCAGCATCAATGCCTTCACACGGCTTTTTGTGGAGGAAAGCATCACAGGAGAGACCTACGCATGGCCGCCCAGGCTGGGAGAGAGGTTCTTGGTATAGAAGAAAGCCTGCTGAAGGGCGGGGCCCGCTATTCCTTCATCCAGGCGATTCGACTGCTCCGTTATTCTCTTTCCGTCGCCCGCGGAGGGAGGCTGGATGAAGAAACCCTCGCTCGCATCGTGCGGGTAAGGCCCGAGTTGTCCCTCGGTTTCCCCGAAACGGACCTCACCGGCATTCAGCAGCTCCCCGGGGACTCCCCCCGCTTTTTCATTACCGCCACCTTCCTCGGTCTCTACGGGGTGTCCTCACCGCTTCCCACTTTCTACACGGAAGACCTGTTGGATGAGGCATCCCAGGACATGACCGTGGTGCGGGATTTCCTGGATATCATCAATGCACCCTTTTACCCCCTGTTCTTTCGCTGCTGGAGCAAATACCGTCAGGCCCTCAAGGTCATCGAGGAGGAGGACCCCGCGTATCTCGAGAGGCTCTTCTGCCTCACCGGGTTCGGCACGGAAAAACTCCGTGACGGCATCTCGCGACCCCTCGGCCTGCTCCGCTACATCGGCCTCTTCACTCAGTGCCCGCGCTCGGCCCTCTCGCTGAAGAGCCTTCTCTCGGATGCCCTGGATACGGAGCGTCTGGACATCATCCAGTGTGTCCCTCGCCGGGCGGTCATTCCCGAGGACCAAAGATGCGTCCTCGGGGTGTCGGGTGCTGTCCTCGGCGAGGAGTGCTATGTGGGCCTGCAGGTGGAGGATCGCATGGGCGCCTTTCGGGTCAGGGTGGGTCCGGTGGAGACGGACACCTTCCGAAGGCTTTTCCCGGACACGAAGGACTTTTCGCTTCTCTTACGCCTGATCCACGCATACCTGGATCAGCCCCTGGAATGGGATCTGGAGGTTGCGGTCCTTTCAACGGAGGTCCGGACGGTGTGCCTCGGTGGACCTCACTGGTGCAGGCTGGGGTGGGAGAGCTGGGTATTCTCCGGAGAACCCCCGGAGGGAGAGGCGGAGGTGCGATTTCAGCCGCAGGCGGCCGCAGGAAAGTATGCAGTAGGGGGTAGGCAATAGGCAGGAAAGACGAGAACCCGCAACGGCTGTTTCACCCTTGATGTCCTCACGGACACGTACACGGATCACGGACACGAGAAGACCGGCAGGCGGCAGGAAGCAAGAAAGCCGAAAGCTGATGGCTCCATCCAGAGATCCTCCTTTTCCGGATGGGCACTGAGCGAATGTTGTGGAGCCTGGGAATTCGTCTTTCTGAATTCTGAGTGGTGTATTCTGTATTCCATCAAAAAAGGAAGGTGCCCCATGATACCCGTTGACATGAAATCCCTGATTATGCGTCTGAATCCCTTTTGCACCAACGCCCTCCAGGCCGCGGCGGGCCTGTGTGTCTCCAGGACACACTACGAGGTGACGGTAGAGCATTTCCTGAGCAAGCTCCTGGAAGAACCGCGATCGGATGTGCCGATCATGCTTCGCCAGTTTGACCTGGATGCAGGCCGGGTCAAGAAGGCCCTGGAAGAGACGCTGGAGGAGTTCAAGACCGGGAACGCGGCAAAGCCGGTTTTCTCCCCCATTCTCATGGAGCTTTTTCAGGATGCATGGATGCTCGCCTCCATCGACCTGGGGGATCGCCAGGTTCGCTCCGGGGCGGTCCTGGCCGCATTCCTGGCCAAGCCCACCTTCTTCGCCTCGGGCCGCTACGCGGATCTGCTGAAGACCGTCGGCCGGGAGTCGCTCATGAAGCAGTTCTGGAACCTCGCAAAGACTTCGGTGGAACACGAGGCGGCCCCGGGGGCGGAAGCAGGACGGGCTGCAGGGCCCGGTACCGCGCCGAGACCTGCCGGGGAAGGCGGCTTCCTCGCGCGCTTCTGTACGGATTTTACGCAAAAGGCAAAAGGGGGAGGAATCGATCCGGTCTTCGGCAGAGACCACGAGATCCGCCAGATCGTCGACATCCTGGCCCGGCGAAGGAAGAACAACCCCATTTGCGTAGGGGAACCCGGGGTCGGCAAAACCGCGGTTGTGGAAGGCCTGGCCTTGAGGATCACCCAGGGAGACGTGCCCGACCTGTTGAGAGACGTCACCCTTTTGGGTCTTGACATGGGGCTGCTGGAGGCGGGCGCCGGCGTGAAGGGGGAATTCGAAAACCGTCTCAAAGGGGTGATCAACGAGATCAAGGCATCGGAGAAGCCCATCATCCTGTTTATTGATGAGGCGCACACCTTGATCGGGGCCGGCGGTTCTGCGGGAGGCGGTGATGCGGCCAATCTGCTCAAACCGGCCCTGGCGAGGGGGGAACTGCGCACCGTGGCGGCCACCACCTGGGGCGAATACAAGAAGTACTTTGAAAAGGACCCG
>JAFGPH010000595.1 GCA_016926135.1 Deltaproteobacteria bacterium | reverse complement strand
CCCAACAGCCTCCGGTTCTTCGGCAGGGAGACCGCCCCTCAATTCAGCCCGGAGGAACTGCGCGGGGCGGTACAGGCCGGGCATTCCATGGGTCTCAAGGTCATGGTCCACGCCAACGGGAAGGTGCCGGTGGGACTCGCTGTTGAGGCAGGCTGCGATTCCATTGAACACGGCTATTTCATGGGAAAAGACAACCTGAGGCGAATGGCGGAGCGGGGTATCACCTGGGTACCCACCCTGTTTGCCATGGAGTCCCTTTCCAAGGGCTGCAGCCCGGGCCGGCCTGAAAGGGAGATCGCAGAGAGGACCCTTGACCACCAGCTTGAGCTGGTGCGTACGGGGAGGGACCGGGGGGTTTCCATGGCCGCGGGCACGGATGCCGGGAGCCCTGGGGTCGATCACGGTCTGGCCATCGTCGAAGAGATGCGCCTTCTGCTTCTTGCAGGCCTGTCCCTGGAGGAGGCGGTGCGGTGTGCTTCCGCCGGGGGGGCGAACCTCCTGGGTCTCGAAGACGGGGGTGGAGTCGTAATCCCGGGTGGCCCTGCAACCTTCGTTGCCACAAGGGGTTCCCCGGCGGACCTTCCCCAAAGCCTGCGGGAACCTGAAGCGGTCTTCGTGGGAGGCTTTACATTACAGACCTGAGTGGTGTATGGTGAAATGCAGGTCTTTTTTCACTCCCGTCTTATAGGCATGGAAGGAATCGTTGCGGCCTGAACGACCACGCCCCCAAGGCCCTCTGGGCGATTGCGTTCACTGATGACGAGGGCCGTGGGGCGGGTGGTCTCTCAGCACCGCAACGGGTCAGAGGATATTAGGGTCTTTGTGAAATAGGACAAGGAGATTCTTCAGGATCCTGTGAGGGGTGGTCATGAAGGTACTAGGCATTTACGGGAGCCCGCGAAAGGGAGGGAACAGCGATCAGCTCTTGGACAGTGCGCTGGAGGGTGCGAAATCCGCCGGGGCGGAGGTCCTGAGGGTCTATGCGCGTGACTTGAGCATGAGCGGATGCATTGAGTGCGGTGGATGTGACCAGACAGGGGAGTGCGTGCTGGAGGACGACATGCAGAATGTCTACCCCCTGATCGAAGAGGCCGACGTGATATTCCTTTCCTCTCCCATCTTCTTCTACAGTGTCACCGCCCAGGTGAAGGCCCTGATCGATCGGGGTCAGGCCCTGTGGGCCAAGAAGGCGTTGGAGAAGTCTCCGGAGGAGAAGGGCATCCCCAGCGGTCGGAGGGGTTATCTGATCGCTGTAGGGGCCACCCGAGGAAAGAACCTCTTTGAAGGAGCGCAACTGACGGCCCGCTATTTCTACGATGCCCTGGACATGACCTATCACGGCGGCATCTTCTTCCGGCGGCTCGAGAAGAAGACCGCTGCCCAGGACAATCCCGAGACCCTTCAGGAGGCCTTCAACCTGGGCAGGAAGGCGGTCTCTCTCTACCCTTGATCGCCAGGATATTCCTCTTGACCCTGTCCAGCCCGGCCCTTGAAAGGGCGGTCATGCCCAGCCTTTCCCGGAACGTGCCCTCATCCATGGCCAGGATGTCCCGTGCCGCAGGCAGTGAGGTCCTTTTTTTCCAGGGGTCTCCATTGTAGGGGCAGGCCTCCTGGCACCTGTCACAGCCCAGGAAACAGGGGGCCATCTTCATCCCGGCCTCCGCTGTCAATACCCCCTCGTATTCAACGGTGAGGTAGGAAAGGCACCTCGCCGCGTCCACGGTGAAGGGGCTCTCCAGTGCCCCGGTCGGGCAGGCCTCCACGCAAAGCATGCACGGGCCGCAGCCGTCCTTCATGGGTTCGGGGGAGGTGAAGGCCAGGGGAGCGGTGGTGAGAATTTCGGCGAGATAGAGGTAAGACCCGTGGCCGGGGACGATGAGCATGTTGTTTTTGCCGATGAAGCCCAGACCGGCTGCAAAGGCAATGCTCCTCTCCAGCAGGGGCGCTGAGTCCACGAACACCCTGGACCGGCTGTCCGGAAAAACCTCTCTGATCATCAGGACCAGTTCACGGCAAAGGCCTTTGACCCGGGGGTGGTAGTCCTCCTCCAGAGGTTGAGTGTACCTGGCCACGGCAAAACCATCCGGAGTGGCCGGCCTTTCCACAGGGTAGGGGTAGGCCAGGGAGATCACCGTCCGGCAGCCCTCCAGCAATCTCACGGGGTCGGCCCTGATCTCCACGTTCCTTTCCATCCAGGTCATTGCGCCGTTTCGCCTGCGGGCGAGCCACGTCAGAAAATGATCGAAGTGGGGAGGCCGGGAAGGCGCAAGGAAACCGATGGCCAGGAACCCGAGGGCCTTGGCCTTCTCCGAAAGGGACGCCGCGATATGCGTGGATAAGCAGCTTTGCATTGCGAAGGTTAGACCGCCTGCTGAGCACATGCTATCAGAAATGTGTCAACGTATTCTTTCCACGTACTAAGGCAGGAGGGGGCCGTCCAGATCATACGGTGTCAGGCTCTCGAAGCCCTCTCCGGTGACGAGGATGGTTTGCTCGAACTGTGCTGAAAGGGAGCTGTCATTGGTGACGGCCGTCCAGTCGTCCGGGAGGATGTGAAGATCCTTTTTCCCCGCATTAATCATCGGTTCGATGGTGAAGACCATGCCGGGCACGAGCATGAGCCCTTTGCCTTTCTCTCCGTAGTGGGGCACCTGGGGTGGCTCATGGAACTGGAACCCCACACCGTGGCCGACGAATTCCCTCACCACGGAACACCCCTGGCCTTCGGCATAGGACTGAATCGCCCATCCGATGTCCCCGATTTTGTTGCCTGCCCGAACCACTTCGAGTCCCGCCTTGAGGCTCTTCCTGGCTACCGTGACGATCTTCAAGGCCCGGTCATCGGGTTTGCCCACGAAAAAGGTCTTGTTGGCATCCGCGTAGTAACCGTTCAGGATCGGGGTGATGTCCACGTTGACGATATCCCCCTCCTCAAGGATCCTGTCACCGGGAATCCCGTGACAGATCTCATCGTTGACCGACACACACACACTTTTCGGAAAACCGCGATAGTTGAGGGGGGCGGGGATTGCACCGTTTCGGAGCGTAAATTCATGCACAAGGGCGTTGATCTCCTCCGTGCGTATGCCCGGCCTGATCATTTCCTCCGCCCTATCGAGGATCTCCACGGCCAGGCGGCCGGACTTCCTGATGCCTTCGACGTCCGCCTCTTCCTTGAGGCGGATGCCGTACTGCCTGAAGTACCTTTCCTTGATGCCGACCGGTTTGCCCGAATCTCGGGACATACAGCATTTCTTGTATTTCAAGCCGCTGCCACAAGGGCATGGGTCGTTGCGGCCTATCCTGGGTCCCTTTTTCATGTGAACCTTATCTCTTGCCGACGGAATCCCGGCCCTGCAGGAAGACCGGCGCCCGGCCGGGTCAGCGGACACCGTCTTGTCATTCCGGTCAACATAACAAATGGGTAAGGCCAAATCAATCGCCAAAAACCTGCTTGCCATTAGGGGACCGAGCGGGTATCAAGTGTGGTGTCTCAATGTTATCGTTGCGGCCTGTACGACCACCCCCCACCGCCCTGAGAACATGATGGCGTTGCAAAGGCTCCGTTGAGACACCACACGAGGACGTAAGGCTCACAGGACGATCGGGGCGTGTCAACCTCCAGCCCAGGTTTCTGAAATGAATAGACCGCCCATACTACAGAACCCCCACCTGTGGGCATTCACCACCTATTTTGCCGAGGGCTTACCCTACACCCTTATCAGGACGGTCTCCTCCGTGTTCTTCAGGGACATGAAGGTCAGCCTGGAGGCGATCGGGCTCACCTCTCTCTTCGGCGTGCCCTGGATCCTGAAGTTTCTGTGGGGACCCCAGATCGACCAGTTCGGGACCAAGCGGCGGTGGATGCTCGTCATGCAGTTCCTGCTGATTGTCCTGATCCTCGCCGTGGCTTTCCTGGCGGATTTTCCCTGGGGTGTGAAGGCCATTTCCCTCCTGCTCTTTGCGGGCGCCTTTGTGGCGGCTACCCACGATATGGCCATTGACGGATACTACATGGAGGCCCTTGACGAAAAGGGGCAGGCCAGATTCGTCGGGTACCGCGTGATGGCTTACCGGATCGCCATGATGACGGGAACCGGGGTCGTGGTTACGCTGGGCGCCCTCTGGGGTTGGCCGTTGGCCTACCTGGCCGGCTCGTTCATGTTGGTGATCCTCTTCCTGTACCATGTGCTGTGGTTGCCGAGGGTGGAGGAAGAGAAGAGGCCCATCGGTTCGCTCGTCCGGGAGGCCCTGAAAGGCAGATCCCTCCGTACCTTCTTTCCGGTCCTCCTGTGCATGATCGGCCTGGCGTATGTGGCATCCCTGGATCTGACTTCCATGCTTCCTCCTTGGCTCCGTGTGCTGGGAAGGATTTCCATCTCGGGGTGGATCGGAATGGGACTCCTTGCGGCTCTCTGCGTGCTGGCATTCCTGAAAAACCGCATCCGGCTGTTCCTGCTGAAGGATCCGCACTCCTTTTACACCAGGGCCTTTGCGGCTTACGTGGATCGTGAGAGGATCGGCGTAACCCTTGCCTTCATCATTTTGCTCAGGGCGGGGGAGTCCATGCTTACCGCCATGGTCTCCCCCTTCCTGGTCGACCTGGGCATCAAGCTGCATTACGGATGGATTTCCGCAGGGGTGGGACTTCCCTGCTCCATCGTGGGGGCCATGCTCGGAGGCTGGTTGATTTCGAAATACACGCTGAGAAGAACCATCTGGCCCTTCCTCCTGGCCCAGAACCTCACCAATCTCGTCTACATGGTTCTCGCCCTCCATCTGAGCCCGATGCTGGCCGTCAACACCGGGGCAGTGGATCCCGCGGCCATAGGGAACCTCAACCTTTTCCTGGTGGCATCGGTCCACGGATTCGATCAGTTTTCAGGGGGCCTGGGCACCGCCGTGCTGGTCACCTTTGTCATGCGGACCTGTCTCCCCGAGTTCAAGGCGGCCCATTTCGCGATCGGCACGGGTCTCATGAACATCAGCGCGGTGCTTTCCGGGGTGATGAGCGGCTTTCTGGCAGAGTGGATCGGCTACGGTTACTTCTTCGGTGTCAGCTTCGTGGTGTCTGTGCCCGGGATGATACTCGCCCTGTTTGTCCCTCTCGATGCGGCCCCTGCCGATGCGGCTGTTGACGGATGAACCACGGTGACGGATGATCAAACCCCTGAAGTGTCCTGTTTCATAAAGACATTCACTCATGGTGGGCGCTTGAGAGACCACCCCCCGACGGCCCTTGGAGCGGTGGAGGGTTCCATTCGCAACCAGGGAGTATGTTAGGGTATTTATAGAACAGAACACTGGGGAACAGATTCCGACAGACGGAGGTGATCCAATGAGCAAGGTAAGCGCAAACAACATCCGGATTGAATACGAAACATTTGGGGACCCGTCCTCGCCCCCCATCCTCCTCATTATCGGGCTGGGCGGCCATTTGATTTACTGGGACGAGGACTTCTGCAGGCAACTTGCCGAATCGGGACTGTACGTGATCCGGTTCGACAACCGGGACGCCGGGCTTTCAACCAAGCTTGACGAGGCGGGCGTGCCGGACGTGATGGACGTGATCGGCAAACTGATGGCCGGCCAGAAGGTCACGCCCCCCTACACGATCGAGGACATGGCCGCAGACGCGGTCGGCCTGCTCGATGCCCTCAACATCGAAAAGGCCCACATTTGCGGAATTTCCATGGGGGGCATGATCGCCCAGGCCCTTTCAATCGGCTTTGCCCGGCGCGTGTTGAGCCTGACATCCATCTACAGTACCACAGGCAACCCCGATCTCCCGCGGCCGAAACCCGAGGTGATGGGGCTGCTGCTTGCCCCTCCGCCTCATGAGCGCGAACCGTTCATTGAGTTCAACCTCAGTCTTTTCAGGGCCGTTACGGGGCCCCGGTTCGGGTTGGATGAGGAATGGGTCCGCAACGTGATGGGCCGGGCATACGACCGCGACTTCTGCCCTCAGGGCACCGTCAGACAACTGGTTGCCATCCTGACCCAAGGCAACAGGAAGACCGGGTTGAAAGGCGTGAAGGTGCCTACCCTGGTCATTCACGGGGATGCCGATCCTCTGGTCCCTGTGGAGGCGGGCAGGGATACGGCCGAAGCCGTGCAGGGAGCCGAGTTGAAGATCATCGAAGGCATGGGTCACGATCTACCCCATGGGGAGCTCTGGGCTCAGATCGCCGTAGCCATCATCGCCCATACGAAAAAGGGTCGAAATGAATCGCTATGATCTGGTTTTTATGGGCCATGTGACGATCGACGAAATCGAGACGCCGGAGGGCTCCACCCGTGGCGCACCGGGAGGAGCGCCGCTTTTCGGGGCTTTTGCTGCCAGTTGTTCAAAGAAGAGGATTGCCGTGGTAACCAGGATGGCCGAAGGGGATGGGCATATTCTGGAACCTTTGAAAGCAGCCGGTATCGACGTTTTTCTGCGGCCCGCTCCCTCGACCACGCACATGCGGGTTGTCCACCCCACCGGGAATGTCGATGAAAGAGTGATGGTTCAGGCCCAAAATGCCGGGTTTTTTGTAACCGCGGATATCCCTCCCATAGAGCCGTGTTCGATCCATCTAGGGGCCCTGACAGACCGTGAGTTTACCCTGGAATTCATGCAACATCTGAAGCAGCGGGGATTTCGCTTGTCCGTGGATATGCAAAGCTTTGTGCGGCAGGTTGACCCCAAGACCGGAGTGATTCAATTCAGGGACGTTCCGGGTAAAACGGAAATTGCGGGCCTTGCCGATATGGTGAAGCTCGATATCGTCGAAGCCGAGGTGCTGACGGGAACCCGTGACATGGAGGAAGCAGCCGGGGTGGTGGAAGAATGGGGGGCTCTCGAGACCGTCCTGACCTGTTCGGACGGAGCGTTCGCCCGGCACAAAGGGAAGACTCTTTATGAAAGGTTCTCAAACACGAGCTCTCAAGGAAGAACCGGTCGCGGGGACACGACCATGGGAGCCTATCTTGCCAGGAGGATCGACCACGACGTTCGAGAGTCACTGCGCTTTGCCGCAGCGCTGGCCTCCATCAAGATGGAAACTCCCGGTCCGTTTCGAGGTTCTCTCGATCACGTTCTTGCGAGGATGAGCGAAGCCTCATGAACGCTCTCTCTTGTCAACCCCGGATACAGGTCCCTCAGACTTATCACAGGTTCTGCGGCAGGAGGATGTCCTGTGGGTCGGGGATATCCCAGGGGAATATCAGTTCAAGAGCGCCGTCCGCTGACCCTTCCCCTCGACAGGAAACCAATTATTCAAGAGACGTCCCATTCCCCCCCCGAAATTCTTCGCGGACTGATTGTGAAGGCGCTCTTGGGCTTTCGAGCCAGAGGGGGGGGGGCATAGAGGGAGCGGAAGGATACCGGGTGCGGGAAGCGTAAGCGGCGTATAATCCCTTTTTTGAAGCCAAAAAGGGCGATATAGGCCCCCAGAACGCCTACTTCTGGGACACTTGTTCCCGGCATCTTTGGCCCCGCTGAAGTCGATCCCGAATATCACGAGTGGTTTCCTCATCCACCATCTCCAACATTAGCTTTATCCGCCACTTCTTTAAGGCCCCGGTCTCATGACTCCGTGCGATAAAGGGGCGCTCCCCCGTTTCTCCTCCCAATCGGCAGTCGACTCTGAGAAGGCCTATTCCGATGCTGAAAACGCACCTCCAAGCATTACTTGGAGGCCAAATTCTCAGCCTTGTTTCGAAGTATTAAATCCCTGGATTGGTCCGACCAAGCGGCACTCAAGTTATACCCATCCTTGTGTGTATTTTGAGTAGTTGTACTGGTCTATCAGTTTAAGTAGTGGCCGGTGTGTGGGTATGTTGTAGTTCTTTATCTGGTCGGCTATGTATTTATTGATTCGGCAGAAGGTGACGTATTCTTCAGCGGCAGGCTTCTGGCTGTATCGGAGGCCATAGGCTTTGGCGATTTTGTCATCCCAAAGAGGCAAAAATTGTGGGGCAAGCAGGTGGAGTGCCTTTGAGACTGCAACGGGGCTCCTTTTCCCTGCGCTGCTACCTGAATCGATTCGGAGGGCGTCGAGAAATTCGAGAAAGATTCCTTTGATGGATGGCTCATCATGTGAGGATAGAGTTGTTATGCCTCGTTCCCTGAATACTTTCAAAACTGGCAGGCTTTTGGATATGGCCGCCTCCAGCTTGTCAAAGTCAAAGCTGCCGTACCGGTAAAAGGCTTGATTCCAGGTGAGGAGTAAGACCCCCAGTGCATCTGCCATGTCGCCTGGGTTTCCCCAGAAGTGTGAAACCAGGAAGTTTGAGACTTTGTACATGGCATCCCGTTTTTCATTACTCTCATACTGTCTTATTCATTCAAGAAACTCCTGCTCGCTTGGTACTTTCACCTCTCCACCCCCGTTTCCAAGTTCGCTTGGTCCCCAGCAGCAACCCGGGCATTCTGGAGCACATTATCGGTCAAAGAGTGTTGAGCTTTTCTATTCAATTCTGAATTTCTCCCCTATGCCTAAGTCCTGTAATAACTGCCGAAGCTCTGATTCGAGGTTTTTGCTCAGGCTCATGTCTACTGTTGTCGAGAATTTCACTTCGATGGTGACGTCCTTCCCTGATCTGAGTTTCGGAATGACTTTCGTCCCCAGCCTGTTCCAGATCTCAGGCGGGATGTTCCCGCTCAGGCGAATCGTCTTAGTCTTCGGCACCGAGTCAGGCAGGGACTCAACCGGGATTTCCGGTTCAGGTTCGGGTTCAGGTTGTGGCTCTGGTTGAGCAGGTTTCTCTCCTGCAACCTTTGCAACCGAGGTCAACTCTTTTGCCTTTGCCTTGGTCAGCAGAAAGACGTTCGGCTCGAAGGTGATTTCGTCAGAACCAACGGTTTGTTCGAACCAGATTCTCTGGTATCGCCCCTCAGGCGTCTGACCGGAAGCCAGGCCGAATTCCCCCTTTGCGACAAACTCCACGATCTTCATGCGCAGGGTGGCGTCCGGGTCCAGCAAGCGAGTGAGGGTAGTTCAAGTTCTTGCCAAATCCTCTCCAGCACAGACTCCGTATCCTGCAACACGTCGTTATCCCAAAACCGGATGACTCGCAGCCCTTTCTCGTTCAGGAAGGCCGTCCGTTTCTCGTCATACCTCCTCTGGTCCTTATGCTGTCCCCCGTCTAGTTCGATCACCAGGTTGGCTTCATGGCAGTAGAAGTCCACCACATATGGAGGAAAAGGATGCTGACGCCGGAATTTCCTGCCGCTGCTCCGCCGCTCCCGAAGCAGCATCCAGAGTTTTGTCTCAGCGTCAGTCTGTTCCTTTCGGAGGGATCGGGCAAAATCAAGGAGGTCTGGTGGAATAACAGCAGGTCCATGATGACCCTCACCCTGCCCTCTCCCAGAGGGAGAGGGTTCAATTTGAAGACCTCTCCCAGGGGGCCAGGGTTCCAAGCCGGTCGTGCACGCAGAAGGAACGGCTGAGCGAACGATCTTGTACCTGAGCGCTCTCTTTCGGTTCACCTTCTTGCACAGCCAGAAAGACCGCATGAGAGGAATCTCGGCCCCACAGTTGGGTGATTCGCACCGGACTGTCCGCGCCCAGAGATACGCGATCGGTTTGGCACCGTCGGGGTCTGCGGGATAGAACTCGGCGAGTTCCTTCTCCGCCTTCTCCTTGATCTCCTTTCCGACGATCCTCAGCGCCTCTGCCAGCCCCTCGGCCTCCACTTCCTCCCCATTCTGCCCTTTGACTTTTACCTTTTGCCTTCCATACCTGGGTATGTCTTCCAGCATGACCTTGAGGATCAAGCAGGCAACGGGGTTGAGGTCACTGGCAAATGCCTCGCAGCCCAACCGCAAAGCCTCAAGCGGGATCGATCCACCTCCTGCAAATGGGTCTACCACCAGCGGAGGTTCATCAGGGTGGGCAGCATGAACCAACCCTCTGCCGACAGCCAGAGGCCGCCTCGCCCACCAAAGGTGAAGGGTGGATGGGTGGCCGACTCGAGCACCGCTTTCAGAGTGCTTCGAGATCTCCGCAATCGGAAAATCCACCTCAGCCAGCCGTTTGCATTCCTTGGGAATCATTTGTCCTTTGTCTCCGCGCCCCTTGGGACACAGGCCTGGCCTTCGTTCCCCCACATTTCGCGATAGAAATGGACGTACGAAGCCGTCGCCTCAGGGTCAATATTAAGGTAATAGCGGTAGAGTTTCTTGTATAAAACCAGCATTTCGTCGTCGAAGCAGAAGTCGAGCATGCCGTCAAGGCATCTTTCT
>JAFGPH010000594.1 GCA_016926135.1 Deltaproteobacteria bacterium | reverse complement strand
GGACAATTGAAGATTTCGTAAAATCGGCCCAAGACCAGTTTCCGGTGTTGTTGGTCACGGGTGCCAGGCAGGTGGGCAAGACCACTTTTCTGCAGCATATCAAGACGCCCGAAAGGTCCTATGTCACGCTTGATGATCCCCTGCTCCTCACACTTGCGACGGAAGAGCCCGGGATCTTCTTTCAGCGGTTCACTCCGCCGTTGCTCATCGACGAAATTCAGTACGCACCGGGACTCCTTCCATACATAAAGATGGAAGTGGATCGGAAACATCTGCCGAATCTGTATTGGCTTACAGGGTCTCAGCATTTTCACCTGATGAAAGGTGTCTCTGAGTCTCTGGCAGGTCGTGTCGGCATCATCCGTCTGCTGGGGCTGTCAAGAAGGGAAATGAAAGGGGAAGAAGGCGACTGCACTCCATTTCTGCCCACACCGGAGGCGATCCGCAAGCGCGCGGAAAGCGGCGGCAGGCTAACGCTGAGGGAATTGTATCGATTGATCTGGCGTGGGTCGTTCCCTGCGATCGCGTTGGTTGATGGGATGGATCGGGACATGTTCTACGGCTCCTACGTCCAGACCTACCTGCAACGCGATATTCGGGATCTTTCACGGGTCGGTGACGAGAGGGCCTTCATGCGTTTTCTGCGTGCCGCGGCCGCACGAACCGGAAGAATATTGAATATGGCCGAACTGGCCAGGGACGCCGACGTAGCCCCGAATACCGCGAAGAACTGGCTCTCTATCCTTGAGACCTCGGGGATCATATACCTGCTGGAACCCTATCACACGAATGTCACCAAGCGTTTGGTCAAGACACCCAAGCTCTACCTTCTGGACACGGGTCTTTGCTCGTATCTGACGGAATGGTCGAGTCCCGAAACCCTTGAGGCGGGAGCGATGTCCGGTCCAATCCTGGAGACTTGGATCGTTGCGGAACTACTCAAGAGTTACTGGCACAATGGCCGTCGGGCTCCTTTTTATTACTACCGTGACAAGGACAAGAAAGAGATCGATCTTCTCATTGTTCAGGACGGCACGATCTATCCTCTTGAATTCAAAAAAAGCGCCTCTCCCAGGAAGGAAGATGTCCGGCATTTTAAGGTACTGGAACATCTGGGTTTGCCGATCGGCCCCGGGGGTGTCATCTGTCTTGTGGACAGACCCTTGCCGCTAGGCCCATCCGTCCAGTCTATTCCAATCACAGTCCTCTGATAGTGAGAATTTACGAGACTATCTTCCTTGACTCCAGATTACACGCGAGTAACTTACTCGTGAGTAATCATCTTTTCAAGAAAATGAGGGGGGGCAGCTTCGGATCCAAAACTCAACCGAGGCCTCTGCCTACCGTGGGGTATAGCAAGGAATGAGTCATGCTGTTTTCAACCAGAGCAGGGTTCGTTGGCGGCAGTTGCGAGAGAAGGTGTTCATCCAGGGGCGTCCAGCTCGGCATGGTTCGCTGCGTGGAGGATCCTGGAGTTGTGCTCCCGGTAATAGCGTCGCTTTTCGGGATCGAGGGGCAAAATCACCAGACTGTCTCAATCTCGTAAAGGTGGCACTGGGGATCGTTGGTGAGCAGCGTCAAAGACTCGACCTGAGCCTGTGCGATAAGCATCCGGTCGAACGGGTCGCGATGGTGGGGGGGGAGCTGTCCGGCATGGAGGGCATGAAGGTCGGTGATGGGAAGCGACTCGATGCCGTTCCTGGTCAATTCTTGCGGCAGGAATCTCTTTGGGGACTCAGGGAGTGGCAGTCTTCCCAGTGCGTGCTTGATGGCGACTTCCCACGAACTCGCCGCGCTCCAATACAACCTGTTGCTTCCGTTGGCAATGAGACTACGGGCCTTGTCCGAGAGCTGCGGGGCTTCCGTGATCCACCAGAGAAAGGTGTGGGTGTCGAGAAGCAGGTTCATCGCTCGAACCCCTCGATCACCTCGTCCGGCAGGGGTTCGAAAAAGGCAGGGGGGACCGTGAACCTCCCTTTTGCCGTGCCCGGCTTTCGAGGGGAGGCAGAAGGCCGGATCGCGACGAGCTTGGCTATGGGCTGTCCGTAGCGGGCGATCACAATCTCCTCACCCTGTTCCACGGCAGCGAGAAGCCGGGAAAACTGTGTCTTTGCCTCGTGAATGTTCACTTGCCGCATGGAGATTACCTCGAATAAGGAATGGGATTTCTTTGGACTGGACTAAGTCTAGTCTACATCTTTCAGCCTGTCAAGGAGGTACCAGAAATACGAACCATGGAAGCTCAAAGGGCAATGAGAAGACGATGGACAGTGGAATATGGACACCCCATCGTGGAAGGCATTACGCTGGAAGCATGCCTGATTTTTTCATCCATTTAGACCCTCTCCGCCCAAAAGGTGTAACACGGACATGACACTGCAGGAACACCTCTACAGGAATTTCCTGCTGGTTTTTGTCCTGGACCTGCTGCTGGTGGTGTTTTCTTGGTATTTCACCCATCAGTTGCGCTTCAACTTCAACGTCCCTCCCGACCAGGCGGCCGTCATGTTTCGCCTGCTGCCCTTTGTCCTCTGTGTGAAGATCATCACGTTTTTTTTCTTCAATCTATATAGGGGGATGTGGAGATACACCAGCCTCAGGGACATCCTCGGCATCATGAAGGCCGCGACTGTGAGCTCGTTGGTCATCGTCTTTGTCATTGCCTTGATCCACGGGTTTGCCGGGTACGCCAGGTCCACGTTCGTTATCGACTGGATCCTCACGGTCCTGTTGATTGCGGGATCGAGGGCCGGTATCCGGCTCCTTGTATGGATAGGGATGAAAGACAGCACGGCCAACATCCATAGTCTGCGGCTGTTCGGCTTCCTTGGGGGAAGGGAAAAGGGAGGGAAACGGCTGATCATCATCGGGGCCGGGGACTGCGGGGAAAAGATCTACCGTGAGATTCAGGACAACGCGGCCCTGCGATACAGGGTGATGGGGTTCGTGGACGACGATCCCTCCAAGATAGGCAAACAGATTCACGGTGTGCCGGTGCTGGGCGCCACGTCGAATCTTCAATTCATCGCCTCCAGGGTGAAACCCGACGAGCTCCTCATCGCCATCCCGTCGGCCGGTGCATCCCATATGAGGTCCATCGTGGATCGGTGCAAGGAGTGCGGGGTTCCCTTCAAGACTTTGCCCGGGATGGGGGAACTGATCAATGGCAAGGTCTCGGTGAAGGCGATCCGGGACGTGGCGTACCGCGACCTGCTGGGCCGGGAGGTGGTTCAACTGGAGGAGGATCGCGTCAGAGGATACCTGACGGGCGCCCGGGTGCTGGTCACGGGGGCCGGCGGCTCCATCGGCTCCGAGCTCTGCCGGCAGATCTGTCGCTTCAATCCGGAGAGCCTGATTCTTTATGAAAGGGCGGAAAGCCCCCTGTACGAGATCGATCTGGAGCTCAGGACGAGTTTCCCGGGAGTCCGCGTTGTCGCCGTCCTGGGGGACATCCGCGATCGCCATCAGCTTTCTCACGCTTTCAACCGGGACCGGCCCCAGGTGGTGTTTCACTCGGCAGCTTACAAGCACGTGCCCATGATGGAGCTGCACCCCTGGAAGGCCGTCAGGAATAATGTTTTGGGAACGCGTAACCTGATCGATGTCTCCCAGGAGCACAAAGTCGAGCGATTCGTCCTGATCTCCACGGACAAGGCGGTACGACCCATCAACGTGATGGGCGCCTCCAAGAGGGTGGCCGAGCTCCTGGTTCAGAACCAGAATGGGTGCGGCGCCACCGATTCCAGATTCATGACCGTCCGCTTCGGCAATGTGATCGGCAGCGTAGGCAGCGTGGTCCCCCTGTTCAGGAGGCAGATCGAGAAGGGGGGCCCCGTGACGGTCACCCACCCGGACATGACCCGGTACTTCATGACCATCCCCGAGGCCTGCCAGCTCATCCTTCAGGCCGGGGCCATGGGTGAGGGAGGCGAGATCTTCATCCTGGACATGGGAACGCCGATCAAAATAGCCGACATGGCACGAGACCTCATCCGGCTCTCGGGGTTCGAGCCGGATGTGGACATCCAGGTCGAATATGTTGGGCTGAGACCCGGGGAGAAGCTCTTCGAGGAGCTGATCACCGAAGGGGAGGGCATCCAGCCCACCCGCCACACGAAAATCATGGTCCTCAGGGGTAAAAGCTGTGACGCGGCACTCTTGAACGGCGCGATCAATGAACTTGCGCACCTGGCCTACAAACAGGATAGCAGTGGAATCAGGGCAAAGCTGGAGGAGATCGTGCCCGAGTTCATGCCCTGGGAGGGATGATGGAGCGATGAATCGAGATAAGGTCTATTTTGCCGCCGGTTTGCTGATGGGGATTGCTCTCACAGCCCTTTTCTTCGCATACCTGGCCCCCCGTTACACCGTGACCAAGGTCGGAGACACGAGCATCAGGCAGGACACCTGGACAGGGCAGTCGTGGCGCATGGTGGACAATGAGTGGAGGCCCATCAAGGGCGTCAAAAGGGACTGGGACCGGATCGATCAGGCCCTCAACGCAGCCCTGCGCATCCCTGCGGCAAGGGGCAACACGGAAACCGCCCTGGAACGCCTGAAGGAGCATTACCCCGTCTTGAAAGAGCTCTCCGATGAGGAACTCTCGGAGCGGATCAAGGTCATCTATTCCAAGCATATCCTGTACAGTCTGTATCTGGAGAACTTCCTCAAGATGCAGGAAGGGAAATAGCGTCGAAGAGGTAAGGGCGGGGAATTGAGTCAACAGAGGTGTGCAGGTTGAGAACCTGCTGAGGGGAAGATGATTCCGGAAGAGAAGGGGCCTCCAAGGCGGAGGCCCCTTTTTTTGGGTGCGCCCGGCAGGACGCATCTACTTGGAGGTGAAAGTGTAGAAAAGCCCTTGCGATGCTTTTGGTCGTTCTCTCTATCGGTCCATGCTGTAAATTCGATAATAGTCGAGGACTCTCCTGACGAAGGTTCGTGTCTCCGGATAGGGGGGGACACCCCGGTAGGTGATGACCTTTTCAGGGCCGGCATTGTAGGCGGCAAGGGCGAGATTCTTGTCCTCCCGAAACCTTCCCAGGAGTTGCCTGAGGTAGCGGGTCCCGCCCAGGATGTTCTCCACCGGGTCGAAGGGGTTCTCCACGTCGAGCGTTTGGGCTGTGGCGGGCATGATCTGCATGAGGCCCCTGGCCCCTTTGGAGGAGACGGCCCCGGGATTGAAATCGGATTCCGCCTTGATAACCGCCTTGATGAGCGGGGTCTCCACGCCGTACATTTCGGATGCCCGCTCGATGACCCCTTCGTATTCATGGATCCGGGAGGCGTTCAAGACAAAGCGACGTTTCTTGAACGCCGCCAGTTCAGGGAAATTCCACTTTCCGTGACTGTCCAGGAACCCTCGTATCTCTCCTGAAACGGGCGAGGCCGCGCCAACCATCGCGAGGCAAGTCAGGGCGGCGATGCAGGTCAATCGGGAACATTGGAACACTGGGGACATCTCAGGCACCTGATCTCACACTCGGACCCTCTTCGGGTAACACGAGGGGGGAATTGTCCGAAAGGTTCCCCGAATGGTATCACGGACTCAGGATTTCCGCTATTTCTTCGTGAGGGCGGTCAGAAGTTCGATGATTTTCTCGTTCTGGTTGATGATCCGGTCGTACTTCTTGGACGTTTCCTCATATTTCGTGAGCAGTTCCTGATTCTGCCTGGACAGGAGACTCAGCATCTTGGCCGTGTAGAACGCGGCAAGCGCGGTCTGCTCCAGCTTGTAATCGGTGGTTACGGAACTGCCCGGCCCCGGTTTTAGGGATTCGTACTTCCGGCCGAACTGTTCAAAGACCTCATCGGCTGACTGACAGAACGCATCGGGCGCGAGCGTTGAAAAGCCGAGGGTGATGAGGCAGAGAAACAGAGGTATCGCTCTTTTCATGTTCCGGCTCCTCCCCGGGAAAACCCCGTTCTGAGATGGTAGAACCCATCCTATGGCTTTTTCGCGGCCCCTTTTGCAGGGGCGGTCACAGGCTGGGCCTTCTTCTCGGGGGCAGGGGTGAATTTCCAGTCCGAGTAAGACCCGGCCTTTTCAAATGACTCATATCCGGCGGGGAAATTCGCTTTCTTGAGGGGCATGTCCTGGCTCTTGGCATAGACCCCCTTGATGCCTCCCCGGGCATCCAGAATGAATTCCCACTTCCCATCCGGGCTCAGGGGGTTGCGGTAAACCACCCGCAGGTGTCTCGTCACAGCCGGGAAACGTGAGTCGTTCACCAGGTTTTCCAGGGACCGAGGAAATTCGGGCTTTCTTCCACCCGGTGTTTTTTTGGAGTAGGACTCGATGGCCCGGCGGATCTGGTCCCCTCTGAAAAGCAACTCCTGCTCCCGTTCCCTTTTCATGACGGTGCTCCACACCCCGCTGGCCGCGCTGAGGGCGATGCCCATGACGGCTACAAAGACCAGCGCGGTGATGTACGTGAACCCGTTCATTTCACCACTCGTTGTAGGGCTTTCCATCCAGACCGACCAGGTCGCTGCCACTGTGCACATCGTAGACCGCGCCTTTGGCTTCACCCTCCGGCGCCACCACAACCCATGTGGACGAAGACCGGGTAAAAGGGTCTGTCGGCAGGTTCCGGAGGTAACGGTTGGTCACCAGTTCCTCGAGGGAGTCGGGGTACTTCCCATGATCCGCGTAAAACTGATCGATCACGTCTCTCATCACGTAGAGGCTCTGGCGCAACGAGGCCTCCCTGGCGCGTATAATCGTCCTCTGGAGATTGGGTTGCGCCATGCTGGCCAGGATCCCTATGATGGTGAGGACAGTCAGCAGTTCGATGAGGGTGAACCCGAGGTCACCACTCCTTGTAAGGCGTCCCGTCCAGCGCCGTGTCGTCACTCTTTGAATAGACATCATAAACATCCTGACCACCCCATATGGTGCTGTCCGGTTCATCGGCGAAGGATCGAAGACCCCATTCGCCGTCTTCGCTCATGGGATCCTTGGGGATCCTCCGCAGGAACTTCTGCTTGACGGGAACAGGCCCGGCGAGGTCCACCCCTTTTGTCAGGACTTCCAGGCTCTCCGGGTAGCCGCTCGCCATGGCCTTCTTGGGGATTTTACCCTCATCCACGAGGCGCTTGTACCGGTCCAGGGCCTCCCGGATGGTCCTGAGGTTCTGCCGGAGTTCGATTTCCTTGGATCTTTTGTAAGTGACCTGGGAGAGGGGGACCACCGTGGTCGCCAGTATCCCCAGAATCACCAGGGTGACCATGAGCTCGATCAGCGTGACCCCCGAGCGTTCGGTCAAACGGTGAAGCACCGGCTATCCTCCCATGGCCCACGTCCGGGAGACCACAAGGACATCCCTCCTGAAATCCCCGTTTTGTTTCAGCTCCTGGCAGTATCTCAGCGCAGTGCGGTAGTCCTCGAACTTGCCCACAAAAACGCGGTAATAGGTTTTTCCCTTCCCCTCGACAAAGGCGGGGTAAAGGAAGCCGTCATAGTTCTTCTGCGTGAGAGTCCGCACGCGCCTTTCCGCGTTTGCTTGGGTCGTGTAAGAATCCACCTGAATGGAATAGGGGTATGCATTGGGCCAAGCATCGGTACCGGCCGAAGTCACGGTGTTTTGCGGCGACCTTTCCCCTTCGACCGGCAGGGCGGGTTCCACCGTCGCCGGAAGCGGGAGGGGTTGGTTCACCGATCGTGTCTCCGCGGGCAAGGAGGATGCTTGGACAACCTGTGGGGCCGAATCCTGGATCCGGGGCGGCGCCTCCGCGGCCGGGGGTGAGGGCCGGGTCAACGGAGGGGGACCCGCCGGGGGTTCCTTGGGCGGGAGCGGTGGCGGGGGAAGTGGAGGCCCCGGTTGCGGCGGTGCACCTGCCGGCGCTGCCGGCCCCGCCGGCGCAGGAGGTTTTTCCTCAGCGGAGATGCTCGGCCTATCCGAGAATTGCCCTTCACGCTCGGCAATGCTTTCGAAAGGCTCCCTCATTGAAAAGCCGTCTTCCTTCCCCGACCAGATGTGGGTGATGTGCTGCTCAGGCACTTCCTGGCCGCGGATGATCACGGGTGTGATAGCCATGAGGACGTCGGTCTTCTGACCCTCGTTCGAATAATTGCTGAGGAGGTAGCCGAGCACCGGTATCTCCCCGATGAAAGGCAATTTGCGCAGGGTTTCCCTTTCCACATCCTGGATCAGACCCCCCAGAATCACGGTCTCCCCTCCCCGGGTGTTCAGCACACTCTGGGCCGTCCTGGTTCGAATGGCATACTGGGGATCTTCCGTTGTCCCCACATTGGCTCCAAGAGTACTCACCTCCAAAGTCACCTTCATCCCAACGTCGTTATGGACATTGATGGTGGGCTCCACGTCCACCTTGATGCCGATGTCCTGGTACTGGAAGTCATTGGTCACCGCACCGGTTGTGTCCACCCTCCGGTTTGTGCGCAAGGGGACCCTTTCGCCGATGTGGATCTTCGCCTTTTCTCCGTTCTTGACCCGGAGTTGCGGGTTGGCGAGGATTCTCGTGTCCCCGTCCTGTTTCAAAAGGTTGATCGTCGCCGTGGGAAGGGCCAGGATC
>JAFGPH010000593.1 GCA_016926135.1 Deltaproteobacteria bacterium | reverse complement strand
TTCAAATCCAGTCGTCCCGACCAGTTTTTATCTTAGAAAAACAGTAAGTTAGCACGGTGGGGTGGTCGATTGTGCCTATTTCGACCGCCCCTTTTGTGTCTCTATGTGACAAACACCACGCGGCAAGCTCGGCCGCGGACTTGCCTGCACCGGATGTGAGAAGGGTCTGGATCTTCCACTGCCTCCCCATCTGATCCCCTCTGGCCATAGCACGCCTCCTGCGTAGGCCAAATGGGACATATGAGGATTTTCTTGATTTGCGTTAATCGCAAAAAAACTTGCAATTAACGCAAATTCATGGTATCCATACTACCCATCTCCTCCGAAGGATTATACGGGAACCCAATGAAATGGCAAAGCCGCTCAAAGAGAAGGAAATTGTAGAGAACCTCAAGTTGCTCTCCGATTGGCTCCGGGTGAAGTATCCGGGAGAACATTTCGAGTTAGTTGTGGCCGGTGGCGCTGCCATGACCCTAGAGGGCTTCAAGGGTCAGACAACGGATATCGACTTGCTGCGTCCTAAGGTGTTGCCTGATTCTTTGAAGAAGGGCATAGCGCAGGTCAGCAGAGCGAGAAAGCTTGGAGCTGAATGGCTCAACACGGGCCTCGCAAAGATGCTTTTGAAAGCAGCAGGCTCGGTTACATTGCCCAGATACTTCGATGAGGTTTCTCGCACCCTTAAGGTGAGCGACAATCTCAGGATCGGTTTGATCGGTCGCCAGGCACTAATATCTCTCAAAATGTACGCGACCACCCCTTCCTATCGTAAACATACCGAAGACCTAAGCAACCTGAAGCCCAACAGAGACGAAATTGCCGAGGCTCTCCGTTTTGTAATGAGCATTGATGACAGCGACCCAAGGAAAGACGACCTGCGCATTGTTATGAAGGAGCTGGGATTTGACTTCGATGAAATCCATCGCAACCTTACAAAAAAAGGCAAGTCCGGCCGTTAAAGGGGCCTGGGTAGCCCTCGGCATCCCTTTTGATCTCCCTATGATCGATGAGACGGTCGAGGGCATCATCGATGTGGAGGCCCTGATAATGACCACTCTACTGCTTACGGAGCATGACCGCACAGCCACGGATTTGCCGGCGTGGCTCAACCGCTTTTCCAGTCTGGTGAATCATCAGAAGTTGAAAAACATGTTTAATCTGATACCCGGCCATCGTCGGTCGGTGATTCTGGAAAAGCTGAAGCAGTCTCCATTCCGCGGGGCTCCCAAATCGATCAGGAGTATTTTCAGCCTCGAACCGGCTAATGAGGCTGTCTCCAAGACCGTTCAAATGAGAGTGCCGAAATTGAACACCATTGAGAATGTAGCCGCAGCCTCCATCATGATCCGAAAACGACTGCAATATGGCACAGGTTTTCGTGCGGACATCATGGCCCTAACGCACGTCAAAGGTTTTGGGGTAAGGGGAACTCAGTTGGCAAAAGTGTTGTGCACAAATGACTCTACGGTATCCCGAATTTTGGGCGATTTGAGGGCGTGCCGGTTTCTTGATCAGGATAATGAGAGAATAGAGCCTTTCGAATCCTATCCGGGGATGTTTATCACTTCGCAAAGCCTGTGGAACCTTTGCGAAATGATGGACGCAGTCAGATTTTCATCTCAAGAACTGCGGCGAGACGCACTGGAAAACCTTGACTTGAAGCATGACGGTCTTGGTGTAAAATTCTTTAAGGATTTGATTTAATTGTTTTTCCTCCTTGCCATTCTATTGGCCGGTGTATCTTGTCTTCCATATTCAATTTTGCCAAGTCCCGTTTTTCGATATTCATGCCTTCACATTTCGCTCTTTTGGGTTCACTTCGAGGGATTGTGAGAAACCGAGAGCCATCAGACATGACAATGTGTTTCTTCCCTTGTCGGACAACACGAAATCCTGCCTTTTCAAGGGCACGGACCGCGTGAAGATGGTTGACTCCCGGGATACTCGGCATGATCAGATGGCTACTTCGACTTCACGAACATCCGCGTCCTTGAAGGATTCCTCAATGGCGCCAAGGTATTCTGCGATCGCATCTCGGATGTTCTCAAGGGCTTCAAATTCAGTCTCGCCCTGGGACCAGCATCCAGGGAGGCCGGGACAGGAAACACAATATCCCTCGTCGGTTTTCTGGAGAACAATTCTGTATTTCATGAGATCATTTCTCCAAGACTCAAGGGCGGTTGAAGGGCTCATCGTCCAAAGTATCATATTCCATTTGTTCAAGATATACAATAGGGAGAACGGGAAAGGTTACGATCAATGAGGCGGACAAATGGTTGATCAAGTGATCCCCGATGCTGTCCCATTCTCCCGTTGCTACTGGGTGGTACCTGGCAAGCTCCTTGCTGGCTGCTATCCGGGAGCCCTGGGCACTAGCGAAGCCGAGAGAAAGCTCAAAGGCCTCCTGGAGCACGGTATCCGTCACGTGATCAACCTGATGGAGCCCGACGAGTTCAACTGGGACATGAAACCGTTCAAGCCGTATGAGGGGCAGATGAAAGCCATCGCAGATTCCATGGGTCTGGGGGTGACCTTTGAGAGAGTGCCCATTCGGGATGGCTGGGTTTCTGCCCATGCTGACATGGTGGCGATACTGGACAGCATCGACACCTACATCTCCCACGGGAAACCCGTGTACGTGCACTGTTGGGGTGGTCGTGGCCGTACCGGGACCGTGGTGGGGTGTTACCTGGTGAGACACGGGTTGTGTGGGGGCCATGAGGCGGTTGCCCGGATACGGGAATTGCGGAAGCACACCGAGGACTATACCCAGCCGTCGCCAGAGAGCGGGAGACAGGCGGAGATGATCCTGTCATGGGTTAAGGGGAAGTCAACTGATCTACGCATGGGGGCTTCACCGTAAATCTTTATGCTCGTGCCAGTGTCGACGGAGAGTGTTCGCCAGGTGGTCGGGACCCACATCAAAGCACGATTGGACATTTGAAAAAATTGGTTAGGATCAAGCATAGTGAGCTAACTTTCTTGACATTTTGGACTCGCAGGGATATCAAAAAGATGTCAGTTTCTGACCACTTGGCACATGTAACCCCACATGCTGACTTCTGACTCCTGGCTTCTGTCTTCTGGCTTTGTGAACTGACTTCCAACTGAGGGTGCTGCATATGATGAATTGGACCTCATTTCTCTTGTTGGAGCGGTGGGGTTTTGTATATCGACTGCCGAACACATGTCACGGCTTGCAGGGCGTGACCAGAGGTAGATGAACAAACCGTCCAGGGAGTGTGTGCATGGGCGCAGCGAAACTGGACAGGGCCATCGGTGGAAATCTCAAGGAGCCTGGATATGGCGTTTGACCCCCTGAAACCCTTCAACGATCTACCCCCCCTGCCGCCTAATGCGGACGTGGAGACCAAGGCTGTGCTTAAGAAGGCAATCGCTGCCGGGCGGGCACTGGCGGAATTGAAAGGTCTCGGGAGCACGATCCCCAATCAAGCCCTGCTGGTGAACTCCCTGATCCTCCAGGAAGCCAAGGCCAGTTCTGAAATCGAGAACATCATCACAACCAATGATGCCTTGTTCAGGGCGTATACCGCAAAGGCAGGTCAGATCGATCCGGCAACCAAGGAAGTCCTCCGCTATCGGGAGGCCCTGTGGGAGGGCTACAATACCTTAACAAAACGCCCTGTCCTCTCCACCAATGTGTTTGTGAGGATCGTGCAGACAATCAGAGAGAACCAAGCCGGCATTAGACGCGTACCGGGCACAACCATTGCCAATGCGGCCACCGGCAAAACCCTGTACACACCTCCTGAAGGTGAGACCATCATCAGAGACAAGCTGAAGAATCTTGAAGAGTTCATTCATGCAGAGGACGACCTTGACCCATTGGTCAAATTGGCATTGGCTCACTACCAGTTCGAGGCGATCCACCCCTTTACCGACGGCAACGGCCGAACAGGCCGAATCATCAACATCCTGTTCCTCATCCTCCATGGGCTGTTGGAACTGCCGGTCCTCTATCTCAGCAAGTCGATCATCGAGGGCAAAAACGACTACTACCGGCTCCTGCGTCAGGTGACCGAGAAGGGGTCCTGGGAGCCGTGGATTCTCTTCATGCTGAAAGGCGTAGAAGAAACGGCGGTTTTTACCCGCGAGCGAATTAGCGCGATCCGCGCGTTGATGATGGAGACGATGGACCGCGCCAGGAAGGAACTACCGAGTCGCGTCTATTCCATGGAGTTGATCGAAGTTCTTTTTCGCCAGCCCTATACCAAAGGCCAGTTCCTGGTGGATGCGGGGCTCGCAAAACGCCAGACCGCTGCCGAATATCTTAAGGAATTAGAAAAGATAGGGATTCTCAAGGCCCACAAGGTCGGCAAGGAAGTCATCTATTTGAACGTGGCGCTCTATGATCTGCTTTCACGATAGCAACATGTCGATGGTATCGACACGTCAAAGAAACGTGTCGAACTTGCTCGATTTCGTAGACACGTTCTTTTTTCATGTCCATTACGTGGACATGAGAGATCGGATTCGTGCGATTGCGAACCAGGAGGCTGCCATTGCTGCCGGCCGAAGAAGTGGGTGAGGGGGGAGTGAGCCAAACCTCTTGACATAACCCCCTTCTAGAGATAAAAAATAGTCTCTTTTTAAGAATTTGGCACCTGTCAACCCGTTTACTGACCTCTGACCGTTGATTTCTGATCACTGGCTTTTTTTCACTGGCTTTCGACGGGGGTGCGGCAAATGAGGAAGCAGGCCCCATTTCTCATCCCATGGGAAGAGAATGGGGTTTTGTGCTTTGAGGGGGACACATGTCATTGGCAAAGAGGCCGGAAGACTTGGCAGACGAAAATGCATACTGATTACTCCCTACTGCCTGTCGAAGCGAAGCGGATATCTCGCCGCTTCTCTTCGGGATTGGTTTTTCGCTGTCCTCCGACCTCTGTCCTCTGTTCTAAGGGTTTTCCCCGTCGGTTTTCAGGGTTTTCGCCCGACGAGAATCAGGGTTTCCCTGATTGAAATTTAAGGACCACGAGCATATAGCATAACAAAAGACCAGACTAATCGCATTCACTTAGCCCATTTATCCGTGCGAACCCCTTGTCATGAGGTTCGGCCCTATGGGGAAAAAGAACCATCCTTGTGTGAATTCGCTGCAACCGTCCAGCCTCTGGTCATCTCTCCCCCGAACCATGACGGCGGAAAGGGATCTCGAAAGCATCCTTGGTGTCGTCACCGGCCTCCCGCTCCCGTACTGGAAAGAGCGAATGCTCTTTCGTGGGCTCCGGGACAAACTGGCTTTCCGGTGGACCGGCGGTCGATTCCCGGCCAAACGGAGTTCAGGTACTCATCCCGTTTTCGCAATCAAGGCACTTCCAGAAAATACAGGTTTTCGGGTCTGCCCGTGTTCATCGAAGAAACCGTTCAATGAGCGGATATTCCGGTTCATTCAAAAGGGATGCTGTCTGCTTCACACCGGGCACACCATGGACAGGCATTCCTATCTTGTCGACAAGATTCGCCTCAATATCCCGTCGTCGGCCGCATCACGCCTTCGCTTCATGGGCGAGGTGCCGGAGGACTGTATCCGGCATGAACAAAGGGACTGAGAGGGAAGACATCATTCGCGCGTGGCTCGCGACCGAAGAGGCGCGGTCGTTGATCAGGCGTGCCGCCCGGTCCGTGTTACGAAGAGCAAGGGAGAAGAGGTACTCCTTCGCCTTCATCGGGCATGAGGCGGCGCCCGCGCTGGAGAACGGGGCCTTCCTGGCTGACGTCGAGTCTCAGCTCGTCATTTTCATTCTGGAAAACAGGCGTGGGATCCAGGAGAAACTCCTTCTCGCCGGTTCCAAAGCGGGCTGGGTCCTGCAACACGGGTTCATGCAGGACTGGCTGGATGCCACCAGAAAGCGGGAGAGTGACCGCTGGAGGTATTTTTACAAGCGCACGGTCGATTCCATGAGGTCGAGTCCCGAGTTTCTGCGGGAGGGATCGGCTCAAAAGGAGGGAACGCGCTTCAGCCTGATGGGGAATAGCGTGTCCATCCCGGATCTCTCGGAAAGCGATTACGGGGTCATCGGTTTGCCCGACACCGTGCCCTCTTCATTGGCCTACGACGATCTGAAACACTCGGATACGATTCTCGCACTTGCGAGGCACTTCTGGAGGGAGATCTCTGCCATTTGGGGAGGCAAGGCCCTGTGGGTTCCGGTGCGATCGTTCGTGGATTGGATCGCGCTTTTCGTGGAACTCGGCAGCGAGAAACGCATCGAGGCGGCCCCCGATGCATCGGATCCAGTCGACGCACTGAAGGACGACCGGCCCCTGCCCGATACCCTCCCGCTTGATGAGGAGAAGTTGGTTGAGTGTGCCGAGAAACTCGGTGCGTGCCTTACCGCGAAAGAGGGGGTTGCGCTTTGGCTTCACTGCGGAGAGGGGCGGAGCCTTGCCGAGACGGCTGTGGAGTTGGGTTACAGCGCCCCTTCCTCTGTCAGCTACGCGATCGATAAGGTAAGAGACAAGCTGAAGCGTTTTCTGCGTGACCTGCCCGGGCTTTCCCCTCCCGATTTGGATCAGGAGGCGATCAGCCGTTTTTGGGATGCGCTTTTCTCGTATTTGAAAAAGAACCGATCCAAGCCGTAACAAACAGCAGGAGGGGTGTGTCTTGTCCCCGAATGTCATGAAAGATCGCCGAAAACTCTCCCTCTCTACGGCCAAGCAGTTTCGCTTGTGCCCCACTGAGGACATGCGGTCGCACCCGACGCAAGAGCTGGAATACCATTTATCGATTTGCCCCTATTGCGATCCCATTCACACAGAGGACCACTTGCCATGGGACACCCTGGCGCGCCGAATCAACTCCATGGTTGGGCAAGCCCACCCGGAGGGTCGTGAAGCGCCGCCGGCCGAGGGAAGCATTTGCCTGGTGAAGCAGGAAAGAGGGAGGTGGAAGGACGGGTATTTCTACAACCCGCCTGCCGTTCTCGTACTCGAAAGAAGCGAATCCCTTTCCGACGCCGTGCTGGTGGCGCAGACCTATCACGATGTCACCCTGGCAGGCCCGGGTGACTTGATCCTTCCAAAGGATCGGTCGCCTCTGGGGGAGATGTTTGTGGAGGCGTGGAACACATACACGCTGCGCCTGAGGGATTTGACCCCATCGCCTTGGAGAGTGGAACAGAGCGTTCTCCAAGCATTGAAAACATTGGAATCGGACCCGGCCGCCTATCCTGAATGGGCCTTGCACCCAAGGCCCATGGACTCCGAGGATCCCAGGATCTATTTCAGGGAGATGGAGGTGGAGGTGGGGTACGTCTTCTCCTCTGTGGCGGCATCCGGCCTGATTGACGAGTTGGAGGGAGGATTCCCGCGCTTGGCATATTCCACGCTCGGGGAGGCGGTGAACGATATCCGGGAAAAAGCTCCCGGCATCAGGTGGCTGCGGGAACCAGTGAGCATAGAACAGGCTCTTGCCACCGCACTGTTCCCACCGGAACGTTACGCCCTGGCAGCGGCATCGGAGGATCGGGATGTCTCCCATGCCAATCTTGTCACGGTCCGCTCCGGCAGAGTTATCCGGATCGAGCCCATCGAGGCAGAGGTATTCGAGAGGTTCGAGGAGTCCGGAGGTCTGGTGATCGGGGGCTGCCTCTCGCCTCCCCCGGATCAGGAGATCCTGGAAGTTCTCTGTTTCCTGCAGACCAGGGACGGCGATTTTGTGTCTCCGGAAAAGGCCGTGTGCGATGAGAAAGGGCATTTCCGGGCGAGATTCCCGGGTTCTTTCATGGATGAATCGGAGCTTTATGTGGCTGCCATCCGGGAGGCCACGGATGCGTGAACTGAACCGCAGCGATCTTTCATACCTGCTCTTCTTGGTGGAGGGACAGGAGGACGGCGGGGTTCGGAGAATCCTTGGGGATCCCTTCGCGCTGAAGTGGAGGCTCTTCTCCCGGCATGGCATCAAGGAAGAGAAAGAAGTGCTGAGAAGGCTTCGTGAATCGGAAGGCTCTCGCTGGAAGAGGTTCCTGGATCTGCATCTCCTCATGCACCGTCTGCTCTTCATGGACGGCTCGGGGTATCTCGGGGCCTGGCTTCAGCAGGAGGTGGATCTTCAGGTTCACTTTCCCGGATTGAGTTGGCGGCAGTTGGTCGAAGCGCGCTGGCAGGCTGTGCCGGTTCTCGTGGTCTCCGGCAACGCAAGGTTGCTCTATTTCATCGCAGGAGTTCTTTCGGGGGCGGCAGGAGGGAGGCTCTGGCCGCCGTGGGCCGAAGTGCTCATGGATCCCGAAGGCCGATCGGCCGTCGAGACGGCGGCATCGGCTGCCCGGGGGCTTTCGGCACTCGGACCGGAGGCGACTTTCTTCTGTTTTCCCCTGGTCGACCCGGAAAAGGATGCACAGATCCGTGGCTCCTCCCTGGGGCTCAGCCTGGCGCTCGGATTCCTGAGTGTGGCCGAAAAAGAGCCTCTGCCCAAACATGTGATTGCGTCGGGCGCGCTTGCAGATGCCCGTGGTGCGATCAGCGGTGTGGAAGCCCTTGAAAAGAAGGCGCTGTGCGCAAAGGAAAAGGGTTTCAGGGTGTTTCTCTATCCGTCCTGTGCGTCACCTCCCGTGGGCTCGCCCCGTCTGGAGGTCGTCCCGGTCCAGAATCTCCAAGAGGCATGGATGTTTTCCCGACTTTACCTGCCGGGCCGTTCCCGGGACTTGATGCGTCTCCTGGATATGTTCGAAAACCCAGTCGATCTCGTGAACAACATGGAGACCGCGGAACCGGCATGGCTCGACTGGGCAGGCCGGGAAGCGAGGGCGGATGATGCGATGAATCTCGTTATCCGTACACCTGGGAGCGTTTCGCTCTTCTTGGACAAAATCGAGATGGCCCTGAAGCAATGGAGGCTCGACTGGGCAGAGGCCGCGGCGGGCCTTGTCTCTTCCGATGGGTTCGATTCCATGGCCCGCACTTCAGCCCTTACGGCCCTGCGTTTTGCCACCCAGAGGATAGCCCTTGCCAACCATCGCGGGGATGTGCCGAGCGCTCTTTACTGGGCTGAGAAGGGGGAAGTGGTCTTTGAAAAAGGGCGCAAGGCCGATCTCAATGCCTGTGCTGATTTTCTGAACCAGCGCTTTATCCTGCAACACAATCGCCACGAATTCGCTCCGGCCTTTCCCGACGAGCTGGATGCGATCCTCCGTTGCCTAGAGGCCCGATACGCGGCCCAGTGTGCAGGGGGATGCAGGGTGGACAGGAGCCTCGGCGAGCTCTACGGTTCGATCTGCCAGAACTTCGGCTTCTGCGGACCCTCGTTTCTCCCAGAGTGCGAGGCCTATGCCGAAAAGGCCATGCTGGCCTTCGGCGACGGTGAGGTGCCCGACCTGAAGGAAGATGTGCTCCGACAGTACTCTTACCTCGCCTATGCGAGACTGGATGCCGCAGTACATGAACGAGCAAGAGAGGCCCTGTTCCGTTACCTCGGGATGGAGCACTGGGGACAACTGAACGAGCTTCTGGGCCGAGATTCCCTTTCCCGATGGCAGCACGCGGTGCTGACTCGGTTTCTGGCAGACGCGGGAGATAGCCCGGAGAGGCGCATGTATTTGGACTGGGCCCTAGGCAGTGGGGCCAACAGGGATGACCATGAGCACCCTATGCAGCTGTGGTTTCACAACCTGGGCAGGATTGCTGCGGCACTGGGCCGGAGGGAGACGGCGGAAACCCTCTGGGAGAGGAGCCTTCAGACCTGTTTGGAATCGCAACTGGGTCCCACGGTCCACGTGATGGCGCTCCTGGCGCTCTCAGGGCTGCGGAGCCTGAAACGCCTCTCACTCAGAGACCTGGCCGGGGCGGAGAAGCAGGTCAGGGAATCGGCGGAGACGCTGAATCGCGATCATTTTGCCTTGCTCCGGGAGAAGAAGTTTGAGGAAGTTCTGGCCTGTATCTGGGAATCGCCAGAGCGGCTGTTCCCGTTCACCTACCGATGATGTCTTGATCCCTCTGTGATCCCTGTGGGCTCTAGCGAACGGAGGGAGCGGGCGCGAGACAAGTCTTTTTTGAAAAGCGTCTCATTGTTGCCGTACCTGAGAGTGATCAAGGAGTCGTGAATGGTGGAAAGGACATTGCCTTTCGCAAAATACGGGTTCATCTGCCGGCTGGAAAGCCATGCGGTTCTCCCCTTTTTCAAGGGTTCCACGTTCCGGGGTGTCTTCGGTCATGCCCTCAAGAGGGTGGTCTGCGCCCTGAAGCTCAAGGAGTGTGCGGACTGCATCCTCCGGGAAACCTGCCTCTACAGTTCGGTCTTCGAGCGAAGCGGTCCGGATTCCGTCCACCCTTTCGTGATCGAGCCTCCGATGGAGGGCGAGAGGAGATTCAATGCCGGTGAGCGCTTTGATTGCTCCCTTCTCCTCTTCGGAGAAGCCAATCAGAGGCTTCCCTACTTTGTCTATGCCTTTGAGCAGATGGGGAAGATAGGGATCGGCGGCCGGGTGAACGGAAGTCGAGGGCGGTTTGTTCTGGAACAGGTGCAGGCAGGGGGGCGTGTCCTCTATTCGGAAGGCACGAGGAAGCTGCTCAGGACGGACGGCGTTGAAACGTTGTACCTTCCAAACACTGATAGGGGGGCAAAGGAGGTGCGGGTCACACTGGAGACCCCGTTGCGGCTCAAGTTCGAGAACCGGCTCACCGCGGAACTTCCGTTCCATGTGCTGGTGCGGGCCATGCTGAGGAGAGTTTCGTCGCTTTTCAACGCTTTCGGAGGTGGTGAACCCGAACTCGACTACAAGGGGCTGGTGAAAGAGGCTCAAGAGGTTCGCATCAAGGAGTCCAGTCTCCGGTGGTATGACTGGGAGCG
>JAFGPH010000592.1 GCA_016926135.1 Deltaproteobacteria bacterium | reverse complement strand
TGGACCTCTACGTCCAGTCGTTGCTCTCCCCCTCTACGGTCTACCAAAAGCCCTTTTTCTGGGGTGTGAACCGGGTCAGGATCCAGGAGTCGGCCCTTCAGAACCGCGTATTCGAGGTATCTCAGGTGGAAGCCTTTTTCCAGGACGGCGCCTGGGTGGCCTATCCCGGTAACGGGATGGTTCAATCCCGACCGTTCAGGGATGTGCCTTTCGACTTCGAGAGCGGAAAGCCTTTCAAGGTCTACCTGGGGATTCGGAAATGGAACCGCGCGGACACGAATGTCACATCCACCGCCGGCCAGGAGGATCTGAATACGGTCGGGACACGCTACGTCTCCCCCATTGACCAGGAAGAGGTCCGGGACCTTCATCAGACCGGGCCTGCGGCACGGGTACGCATGATGCAATACGTGCTCCGTTTCTTCTGGGAGACTGAAATCGATGGTCTCGGTGATTACCTCCTCCTTCCCCTGGCCGTGCTCCAAGTGGAGGGGAAGGAAATAACCCTTTCCAGGGACTTCATCCCTCCGCTCATCAATGTGTCGGCCTCGGAGGCGCTTCTCCAGATCCTGAAAGACATCAGGGAGCAGGTTACCTCCCGGTGCCGGGTGCTTGAGATGTACAAGTTTTCCCGGGAGTCCAGGGGTCCCGAACTGGAGGGCGGATTCCTGCGTTATCTCCTGGCCCTGGCCTCACTGAACCGCTACATCCCTCTTCTCTACCATGTGACGGAGGCGCCGGTTGCACACCCGTGGGAGGTTTTCGGCCTCTTGAGGCAGTTGATCGGTGACCTGAGCACTTACACGGAACGCATCAATGCCCTGGCCAAGCTGGCCGACGGCACCGGCCTCCTCCCTGACTACGATCACGAGGATCTGAGCCGGTGCTTCAGCGAGGCCCAGGTGCTGATCGGGGAGCTTTTGAGCGGCATCATCCTGGGAGAGGAGAATGTGGTGCATCTTGCGCGAGAGGGAAGCCGCTTTCAGGGTCATATTCCGGAAGACCGGTTCACGGATCGGGACATCTACTGTCTCGTGGTGCGGGCGGAGGGCGAGCGTACCGAAGTCGTCAACATGTTTCAGCGGATCGTCAAGGTGGGGAGTTCTGAGGATATGTCGACCTTGCTGACAAGGGCTTTGCCGGGCGTTCCCCTGGAACACCGCACGGCTCCCCTGCCCGGTATCCCTCGACACCCGGACACCTACACGTTCATGCTCGATAAGGTGCATCCCCAGTGGCAGGCCGTCAGGAAGACCGGCAACATCTGCGTGTACTGGGACCAGGCACCGGAGACCACGTCGGCCGATCTGGTTGTCTTACGGGTTTGAGGGCAGGAAGAGGGAATAGGATATCATGGCGCTGGTTGACTGCTATGCCGAACTGATCGCCTACACCGGTTACCTCCTGAGGGACTGGAGGGAAAGGCCGATCAGCCAGGAGGATGCCTCCAGGAACTACGACATCCTCATCGCCCGCGCTCAGGAGTGCACCAGGGCCTCCGGCTTCTCCGAGGAGGATTGGATGGAGGCCCTCTACCCCGTCTGCGCATGGATCGATGAAGCCATCCTGTGCTCCGAATGGCCCGGGGGGACCCAGTGGGAACACCACCAGCTCCAGAGGACGTACTTCCATACCACGAGCGCCGGTACGGAGTTCTTCACGAGACTGGAAGGGATGGGCGAAAACGCCCAGGCCGTGCGGGAAGTCTACGCCTATTGCCTGGCCATGGGTTTCCGTGGAAGGTATTATCAGGATACCGATGCCGCCAAGCTGGAGGAGATCCGGTCGCGGAATCTCGCAGGGCTTGCGGCGGAATCCATGCTTTTCTTCCCGGAAGCGCTCTTCCCGGATGCCTATGAATCTGTTTTGACCGTGAAAAAAAGGAAGAAGAAGGTGTGGCGGGGGGTGTCCTTTTTCTCCGTCCTCACCTTTGTGTTGCCCGTCCTCGTCTTCGGGGGGCTCTTTTCTCTCTATGACAACATGCTCTCCAATGAGGTGGCCAACTACCTGGGACTGGATGTGACCCCCATCTATCAGTCGGCCTTTTTCAAGGACAGGGTGCCCAAGCTGGCCGAACGGCTCGAATCGTTGCTCTCCCGGGAAGGGCCTGCCGATCAGAAAGTCGGCAAGGAAAAGAAGACGGATCACCCCAAGGGTCTCCGCGATGGGACAGGCAAGGGGCATCCCGCAGCAAAGGGACACTATAAGACAAGGGATGGAGATACCCTGTCTTCCATAGCCGGCCGGGAAGACGTCTATGGTGACCCCATGAAGTGGACCGTTCTTTATCGCCACAACCTGAAGGAACTGGGAAAGCTGAAGGTCGGAGGCGATCTCCATGAAAGGCCCCTCGCTTTGGGGATGAAACTCAAGACAGTGACTGCCCACGAGTTCCGGGAGCACCTGAAAAGGCGAGCCGAGGACGTCTGGGTGGTCAATGTGCTTTCGACGGCCTTCTATGACAAGCTCGTCAAGGCGGCCGTGGAAGTGATCAACATGGGATACCCGGCCTACGTGACCAAGATAAAATCCGAGGGCAAGGAATGGATCAGACTCCGGGCGGGATTCTTCAAGACCAAGGCCGGGGCCGATGAAGAAGCGAAGAAGATCCAGTCCGCACTTCGCCTCCCCAAGATCTGGACGGCGAAGGCGTCCAAGGAGGAGTTTGAGAAATTTGCGGGATATTGAAAGGTCCAAGGTTCAAGGTCCAAGGTCCAAGGTTCAAGGTCAAAGGTTCAGGTTCAAGGTCAAAGGTTCAGGGTCAAAGGTTCAGGGTCCAAGGTCCAAGGGAACTGAGGAATGTCCAGGGCTCAATGATAAATGTTCAATGACAAATGATAGATGATGGCCGATGCTCGGTAAGATTCTCAAGATGCTGTTGATCGTTCTGCTCCTGGCAGTCCTGGGGGCGCTGGCCTACTGGCTGTGCCTCATCAAGGGTTGGCCCTGGTGGGTTGCGGCCGTCCTTGTGGCGGGGGTGGTGGGCCTTTGGATCGGCTTCCTTTATCTCAAGAAGCACCTGCTGCGGAGCAGGGAGAAGAAGTTCGTCCAGAGGGTGATCGAGCAGGACAGCGCAGCCATAGCCAAGGTTCCCATCTCCGAAAGACACCAACTCCTGGAGCTTCAGGAGCACTGGAGGGAGTCCATCCGGCGCCTCCAGGATTCCCACCTCCGGAAAAGGGGCAACCCTCTCTATGTGCTTCCATGGTACCTGGTTGTGGGTGAGTCGGGGGCGGGAAAGACCTCTGCAATCAGGAATTCCAGGCTGAGTTCGCCCATGACGGAGGTCGTTCGCGCAACAGGCGTCACGGGGACCCGCAACTGTGACTGGTGGTTCTTCGAACAGGCCATTATCCTGGATACCGCAGGTCGTTACACCATCCCGGTGGAGGAAGTGCAGGATCTGGAGGAGTGGAAGCGGTTTCTCACGCTTCTGTCCAAATACCGGAAGAAAGAACCTCTCAACGGGGTGGTCGTGGCCGTGGCCGCGGACAGACTCCTGTCGGCGGATGAGAAGGCGCTCCGGGAAGACGGGCAGATGGTCCGGCAGCGTATTGACCAGATCATGCGTGTGGTGGGGGCCAAGTTCCCCATCTATATTCTGGTGACCAAAATGGATCTGGCCCATGGTTTCACCGAATTCAGCCGCCATCTCCCGCCCGATTCCCTCTCCCAGGCCATGGGGCACAGCAACACGAAGAGCAAGGTATTCTGGCAGGACGTCCTTGATGAGGGAATGGCGAGCATAGGCGAAAGACTCAGGAAACTGCGTTTCATCCTGGTTCACGAGACGGGCGGCATGGCCCCGTCTGCGATCCTGTTCCCCCAGGAGTTCGATCGGTTGAAACCCGGGATGGAGGGCTTTCTGAGGGCCGTCTTTGAAGAAAACCCTTACCAGGAAACCCCGTTGCTCAGGGGGATCTATTTCTCCAGCGCCCGTCGGAATGGGGCGCCCACTTCCCCCTTCCTGGAGACCGTGGGGCTTCAACCCGGCAAGGGAGACGGCGCCGATTCCGAGGAGGGGTTTTTCCTGGGGGACTTCTTCGGAAAGATCCTGCCCAATGACCGTAACCTCTACAGGCCCATCAGGGAGTTCGTCCTGTGGAGGCGC
>JAFGPH010000591.1 GCA_016926135.1 Deltaproteobacteria bacterium | reverse complement strand
CTGTTCTTCCGGGAGAAGCTCACGTCCCTCCACAACCTGGCAAGGCCGGGCGCGGCAGCCGGTGATCTCGGGCCTTTCATCTACCACACATCATGGACCAACGGACCAAATGGGGGAATTGCTCGACACATGGAAATTGATGGTCTAATGTGATTCCCTCATGAAGATAGCTTTGGAGGATACGCTTTACATCAATATCACATCGTCATTCCGATGTCCCAAAGGTAATCTCATTTTTGCCGGGCATGGTAATACAGACAGGAGAGAGGAATTATGCTGAAACAATTACGAATACAAAACTTCAAAGGCTGGAAGGATACCGGCACCATTCGCATGGCTCCCATCTCCCTGTTCTTTGGTGCCAACAGCTCGGGGAAATCCAGCATCGGCCAGTTCCTGATGATGCTGAAGCAGACCGTGGAGTCACCGGACAGAAAGGCGGTTTTCTATCCGGGCGGCAAGAACTCGGCGGTTCAGCTTGGCTCCTATCAGGAGATGGTCTTTCATCGCGATCCGGAAAACAAGATCACCTTCGACTATCAGTGGTCCTTGCCGGAAATACTGAAGTTCAAGGACCCGGTGACCGGCCAGTCCTTTTCCGGCGACAACCTCTCTTTTCATGCCGAAGTCGGCTTGGGGGACAAGGACCAACACACCCTGGTGCTTGACCAACTGAAATATAAGTTGCTTGAAGATAAGGAATCCCGGCTATCCATCGGCATGGAGCGAAAATCAGACACCAAGTCCGAGTACAGAGTCGATGCGACCAATTACACGCTGAAACGTAAGCAGGGACGGGTTTGGTATCCCGGTGCCCCTGTTCGGTTTTACGGTTTCCCTGATGAGGTGGTTGCCTATCACCAGAACGCGGATTTCGTCCAGGCGTTGAACCTGCGACATGAAAAGCTGTACCGATCTCTCTGTTATCTTGGCCCCCTGCGCACCAAGGCCGAGCGCCTGTATTCATGGACCGGCGTGGAGCCTGAGAGTGTCGGCTATGCGGGGGAAAACACCGTCGCGGCGATTCTGGCGGCGCGAAACCGGAAAATCAGTTTGGGCTACAAGCGGACAGCCAAACCTTTTGAGGAGATCATTGCCCTCAAACTCAAGGAAATGGGTCTGATCGAGGAATTCAAGGTCAACCCGATATCGGAGCAGCGGCAGGAGTACGAGGTCAAGATTCGCACCAAGGGATCAAGGGACTGGGTCGATCTCCCTGACGTTGGCTTTGGCATATCCCAGGTGCTTCCGGTTCTGGTGCAGTGTTTCTACGCTCCGGCAGGGTCGATCATCCTCATGGAACAGCCGGAGATTCACCTGCATCCGAACGCGCAATCGGCGCTGGCAGATGTGATGATCGATATCATCAACTCCCGGGAAAACGGATCAGACAGGGATACTCAGCTGGTTATCGAAACCCATTCAGAGCATTTCCTGCGCCGCCTGCAGCGCCGTATCGCCGAAGATGCAGTCCCTCAGGAAAAAGTATCGGCCTATTTCGCCAATATCGCCAAGACGCCCGCGACCATGGAGCCGCTGCAAATCGATACCTTCGGCAACATCCAGAATTGGCCGGAGAACTTCTTCGGCGATGAAATGGGCGACATCACCGAGCAGGCCAAGGCTGCCACGAAGAAGCGAATGAAGAAAACCGAAAAATCGGAGACCTCCGAATGAGCCTGCCGAAAAGATGTCTGGTGGATACCAATGTGCCCAAAACGGCCAATCTCTCCACCCAGCCGAAAACGGACTCTAACGTATCCTATGCGTGCGTGCTGGCATGCATCGAGGCGGTTGAACATGTCATTAAAAAACGCGGTCTGATCATCGACGCGGGAGATGAGATTTTCTATGAGTACCGGCAACAGCTCTCCATGAAGGGACAGCCCGGCGTCGGTGACCGTTTCATGAAGTGGGTTCACGATAATCGCTGGAGCCTGCATGACGCCCAGCGAGTGACCATCACCAGAAATGGCGACTCATACGATGAATTTCCCACGCATGACGGGCTGAACGATTTCGATAAATCAGACCGCAAGTTTGTCGCCGTAGCCAACGCCCACGCGGACAAGCCGCCGATATTGCAGGCCACCGACAGCAAATGGTGGGGATGGAAGGATGCCCTGGCTGAGGTTGGTATAACCGTTCATTTTCTTTGCCCGGAGTATGTTGAAACCAAATATACTGAGAAGATGGGGACGTGAAAGAAGATTTTTTCAAATTTCCCTCAACCCCTCATTTGGCGACCATGCCGGGGGTTGACATCAGGGGTGATAAGGTCCTTACAGAATCAGAACGTGATGAATTCCTGACGCATGAACTGACTGTAGAAGAAAAAGTGGACGGAGCAAACCTAGGTCTCTCGTTTGATGCAGATGGGAATATCCGCGCCCAGAACAGGGGTGCTTATTTGCATTTACCAGGCTCGGGGCAGTGGAAAAAACTCGGCGAGTGGTTGGCGCACCACACCGATACGCTTTTCGAGCATCTCTTCGACCGATACATCCTGTTTGGCGAGTGGTGTTATGCCCAGCACTCAATTTTTTACGACCGTCTGCCCGACTGGTTTCTTGCCTTTGATATTTATGACCGAGAGGCAGGTCGCTTTCTGGCCACGGCGCGCCGGGATCGGCAACTGGATGAGATGCATATCTCCAAAGTACCATGCATTGCACACGGGTGGTTTACCTATCCTGAGATTCAAAAACTCTTACTGCAATCAAAGCTGACCGATCAGCAGGCTGAAGGGATTTGTCTGCGAATCGACCACGGTGACTGGCTTGAACAACTAGCCAAACTTGTTCGCCCCGCATTTATCCCGGCGGTCGAGCAGCACTGGTCGCGTTCCGCCATCAGGCCGAACCGTCTAAACACCAGGATGTAGGATGATGGAAGGTAAGAAGTTGTTCAACTTGAGAAGTAGCGTAACTTTTCGAATTTCTCCAATAGCTTGATGGAGTCTATCTTGGTGGGCTTACCGGGCCCGGATGTGAAGCACCGGGCCCCATGCCCGGATATGCAGATGCGCAACGACTGGGTCATTGGCAAGAACGATGTCCGCCTTCGAAGGAGCAGGCTGGCGGGCGTGGTGTCGTATCCGGCGTTCAAGGCCGAAAGGATCCAGCCCTTCGACGGGCTTTCTGCGAGAGTGAACAAAGGCACAGAGGTGGTGTCGCTCAAGAACACCTTTGTGCAACCATTGCCCGGTGTCGCGATGGCGTTGCACTACGAAGGACGCTACGGAAAGCTGAACGTTCGCCGCGCCACCCGTTCTGTCGGGGAGCTCGGGCCCGGCAAGAACGCGTCGGTGTCTTTCTCGGCATATGATGTCGTTCCGGGCAGAAGGCCTTTGTCCGGCGGCCAGAGTCTTGTGTATCGCGCCTTTTCCATCCAGGTAACCACCTGGTCGAAGAAAATCGTCTTCGATCTGGATGAGAGTCTGAGCTCACTCGTGAGAAATCCTCCGCTTTGCCCGTCGAGGAAGAAATAATAACGGCGTTCAGCGTTTCTCCCCGTGCGCTCCTGGGTGATGGACCATCAGCGGTAGCAAGGCCTGAACCAGGTTGGAGAGTACGTTGCGGCATGCGATCATGCCACCTGGATCCATCTGGTCGCCCAGGGGCTGAAGGGAAGCCGTGTTCTCAGGAAGGTGCCCATCAACTTGCTGAGACTGGTGATGCAGATGTGAGATTTTTCGTTCGAGCTGAGCCCTTCCGAGCGGTTGGTCTTGCATGTCCGCGCCGTGGGCGGGCTCCGTTGCTGCGGGGACACCTTGATCCACGAGGTTTCGGTGGTTCACATTCGTTGAGAGATGAGCTACAGGTTGAAGGTCTGCAGACGTGAATAGCAGAATCGGAGACGAACATGGGGATCCGGATCCGCAACGAGGCACGACGGTTCGTACAG
>JAFGPH010000590.1 GCA_016926135.1 Deltaproteobacteria bacterium | reverse complement strand
GTCATTCGGTCCATGGCTCGGTCCGCGTCTCCCGTCCTGCGGTACTGGGGAGTTTACCTCCTGGGTATTCTTGGCGACAAGAGCGATGCCGACAAGGTGGCTTCGCTTCTGGAAGATCCGGTACCCAACGTGCGGTATACAGCAGCTCAGGCCCTCTATCGGATACTGAAGAATGAGAGCCTCAATGCCCTTGTTGTCCGGCTGACATCTGATCCCAACTGGTATGTGAGATGCAGGGTTTATTCACTGTTTCTGGAAGCTGGTATGATCCCCTCCCCGGCATAGGGAGATCGGCCGTACTGCTTCTGAGCTTGGTCGGGCTTGAATTCCTTGCCGTTTTTGTCAGGGATGACATGCCGTCCCTGTCTCCCCTCTTCATCCTGGCGGTCTTGAGGGGCCTTGAGGTGTTGCTCCTTGTCGTCTGTGGCCCCAAGTCTTCTCCAGTGCCCCTTGCGCGAATCATGAGGGAGACCCTTGTTCTTGCCTCATTCCTCATCGCTGCGGGTACCCTCGTTCTCTTCCTGTGGAAAGCCATCGTAGGATGGCCCTTGATTGAAACCGTCCGCGACATGCCCCGTTTGAGCGGCTTCGCGCTATTGACCTTCTATCTTACCGCGTGCGTTCTATCGCCGATTGCCGAGGAGTTCGTTTTCAGGCGGTTGATCTATCGAAGTGGGCGGGCGTACTGGAATGCCCTGGTTTGCACAGCTATGGTTTCCCTTCTCTTTGGCCTCCTGCATCAACACTTCAATGCACAATTCTTGGTGCCTTTCCTGGGGAGCGTCATATTCTGTCTGGCCTATGAGAAGATAAAGTCGATCATCACGCCAATTCTTCTACACATGATCGGGAACATGACCATCTATCTGGCGTCTCTTCCAGCACTTACCTAATCCTTTCAGCTGGTTGTGAAAAAGCGATTGAAAAACAGGTGTTACGGATTTATATTCAGTTGATATGGTCCAGTGGGGATGTAGCTCAGTTGGGAGAGCGGTGCGTTCGCAACGCACAGGTCGTGGGTTCGAATCCCATCATCTCCACCAGAGAACGATGACGGTGCGGAAAAGGGTAACGAGTTCTGGATTCATTCAACCATTCGTTACCTTTCGTTTTTTCCTGCCTTCAAGGAGACCTTCCCGATCGGCATCTCATGACGATGGAGGCATTCCCGGATGGAGAGAAGCGCGAGCATAGAGAGAAAAACCCGCGAAACCGAGGTGAAGCTCTCACTGAACCTGGACGGCAGAGGGCTCTCTCAGATCGATACGGGCATAGCCTTTATGGACCACATGTTAAACCTCATGGCCGCTCACGGATTCATCGATCTAAGGCTGACCGCCAGGGGAGACACGCAGGTCGACGATCACCACACCGTTGAGGACCTGGGAATCTGCCTGGGAAAGGCAATCCGCCAAGCCCTCGGAGAAAGGCAAGGGATCAGGAGATACGGCCAGGCCCTCATCCCCATGGATGAAGCCCTCGCAAGGGTCGCCCTTGACATTTCCAACCGGCCGTTCCTTGCCTATCGCGTCGACCTTAAAGAGGGCAAAACAGGGACTTTTGATGTCCATCTCATCAGGGAGTTTTTCCGTGCCCTGGCACATCAGGCTGGAATCACACTGCATGTGGATCTTCTTTCCGGCGATGATCCCCACCATATCGCTGAATCCATCTTCAAGGCATTTGGAAGAGCCCTGGATCAGGCGCTAGGCCCTGAAAAGAGACTTGGGGACAGGATCCCTTCCACAAAAGGCGTCCTGTAAAACCTCCTTTATCCTGTGACCGTTCTTTTGACAGGAACGATGTTTCCGGAGATCATGATGTCGAGAACCCCCTACCCTGTGCACCTGACCCTCATGATGATCAGCATCTCTCTCCTGCCACTCCTTTTGACGCGTTGTGAGCTTTTCAGGACGGTTGTTCCGGAACAGGCCACTCTCCAGCCTGATGTCAGAACGATTGTCGTCATGGGATTCTTCCCCGCCCTATCACCGGGGGACGAACCGGGAGTGATACGCGGCCCCCTGTCGGGGGCGGTGCATATGGCCTATCCGGTCTTACCAGAGGTCATCGAGAGGATGACAGATACCCTCTTTTCCAGAATGGTCGAGGACAAAAGGTACGAACTCGTTTCACCCGGTCAAGCAAGAGGTGTCCTCGCAAGCCTTCTCTCGTCTGATACGACCTTGGAGGAGAGTCAGATCCTCATCAGAATCGGAAACGCCTTTTCCAGCGACGGGGTTCTTACGGGATACATCTACAGGTGGTTGGAACGGGAAGGAACGGACTATGCGGTCCATCGTCCCGCTTCGGTTGCCTTTGATCTCTATCTTGTCAGAACGACGGATGGAGCTGTTTTGTGGAAAGGCAGTTTTGACAAGTCACAGCAGTCGCTTACTGAAAATCTCTTGGACTTCGAGACATTCGTAAAGGCCAAGGGCAAGTGGCTGACAGCCGACCTCCTGGCTGAAGTTGGTCTGGTGAGCCTGATGGGAAGATTTCCCGGGGGACAGCGGACTCAGGAAAGGGGAGACTGAGGTTGCTTGTCATACCTGCCATCGACATCAAAGCGGGCCGTTGCGTAAGATTGAAACAGGGCCGCATGTCCGAGGAGACGGTCTACTCCCAAGCTCCCGAGGATATGGCCTTGAAATGGTACGAAAAGGGAGCAGAGAGACTCCATGTGGTGGACCTGGATGGCGCCATGGAGAAGAGGCCGGTGAATGCCCATCTGGTCAAAAAAATTGTGTTGGCCGTTCCCATCCCGGTTCAATTGGGCGGAGGGATAAGATCCGCGGAAACCATTGCGGCCTATCTTGATGAAGGTGTGCAGGCGGTGATCCTCGGCAGTGCCGCATGCAGCGATCCTGATCTATTGTACCACGCCTGTCGCAGGTTTCCCGACCGTATCATCCTTGGGATAGACGCCAGGATGGGGCGGGTGGCCGTGGAGGGATGGACTCAGGAGACGGAGCTGAGTGCCTTGGAGGTGGCCACGAGATTCGAAGAAAACGACATCGCAGCCATCATCTACACGGATATCCAGAGAGATGGCATGAGCACGGGCCCCAATCTGACAGGCACTAAGGACTTAGCCAACTCGGTCAGCGTACCGGTCATCGCTTCAGGAGGAATCTCCGGGATCAAAGATGTCATGGAAGTCTGTGCGCTCTCGAAATACGGTGTTACGGGGATGATCACGGGAAGGGCGCTTTACGAGGGGACTTTGGACCTGCAGGAGGCTATCCGGGTTGCCAGGGAAAAAGCCTAGGATATTGGCCTTGACTTTGTCAGTTTTCAGGTTATAATTATTGGTTAAACTGAGTATAAATTTTCTCTCTTTCGGAAGAATGATGCTTGCAGACGAAATATCAGAAAACCTTAAAGAGGCGATGAAGGCAAAGGATGAATTCCGCGTATCCTGCCTCAGAATGCTCAAGGCTGCCCTCAAGAATAAGCAGGTCGAAAAGGGACGCTCGTTGAGTGATGATGAAATCCGTCTGGTTCTATCCTCTCTCATAAGAAAGGGGCAGGAAGCAGCCCTTGAGTTCAGGAAGGGGAACCGCGAAGATCTGGCCCTTAAGGAAGAGGAGGAAGTCAGGCTCTTTTATACATATTTGCCCGAACAACTGACCCCGGCGGAAATTGAAGAGGCCCTGCGGGAGGTCATGAAGGAGTTGTCTGCCCAGAACCTCAAGGATCTGGGGAGAGTCATGAAAGCAGCCATGGCCCGACTCGCAGATAGGGCCCAGGGCAAGCAGGTCAGCGAGATCGCGAAGAGACTTTTGAGTTGACCTTTGGAAGCAGACCTGAGCATCTGGTGTTTGACTCCCCGGGTCGGTGGGTGCTCTCCACTCTCTGTGACGTCAAACGGTGCCTAAAGACTTCCAAGATCCAGGAGATGACAAGAGGTTAGGAGAATCCATCCCTATGGATGGCGAGAGAACTCCTTCGTCCGGTGAAGGGGTTTTTTCTTTTCAAGAGCTTTTTGTCTGAGCACCGGAGGTGAACGAATTCAGGTCTTCCCCTCCACGCGGAATAGACGATTATTCTTCTTGAAACGGGTTGGATGTCATGGAACCCCAGCTTTCTGCCAAGGAAGAGGTCAAACGGACGATCGATATTGTTGAACTCGTGGGTCAGTTCGTCCAGTTGAAGCGTGCCGGCCAGAATTATCTGGGTCTCTGTCCGTTCCATGTGGAGAAGGAGCCTTCTTTCACGGTCAGTTCTTCAAAACAGATCTTCCATTGTTTTGGATGCAGAAAGGGGGGGGATGCCATCGCCTTTTGGATGGAGTACCACAAGGTCTCGTTCCCTGAGGCGTTGAGAGACCTTGCCGAGCGATATCATGTCCCCCTTCCAAGCGGTCCTCCGGGGACCCCCGATAGAGGGGCATGGGCTGAAAGAGGGTCGCTCCTGAAACTGAACGAGTGGGCCTGTTCTCACTTCCATGAGATCCTCGCCAAATCCCCTAAAGGGGCACAGGCGCGAGAGTACCTCGCCAGGCGAGGGATTACAGGGAAGGTGGTTTCACTGTTCCGGCTCGGTTATGCACCGGATGAATGGGATGGTCTCACCCGAGTTCTGAAGAGTCAGGACCTTGAACAGGCCGCCAAGGTTGGTCTGGTGATCCCGAGGAGGAACGGAGGGTTCTATGACCGTTTCCGGGGCAGAATCATGTATCCCATCTTCGATGCCAGGGCACGGGTACTTGGCTTCGGGGGCAGGGTTCTTGATGATTCCAGTCCAAAGTACCTGAATACCCCCGAGTCCATGCTCTTTCACAAAGGTCGTGTTCTGTATGGTTTACACGCCTCTCTCGAGGCCATTCGACAGGGTGGCCGGGCCGTCATTGTGGAAGGCTACATGGACCTGCTGGCCCTTAGGAGGCATGGATTCGAAGCCGTCGTCGCCACACTCGGAACCGCCCTGACCAGGGAACATGTCCGTTTGCTGAAAGGATATGCCAACGAAGCGGTCGTGGTTTTCGACTCAGACGGGGCTGGAAAGTCGGCTGCCTTGAGGAGTCTTGCCTGCTTCCTGGAAGAAGGGCTTGCGCCAAAGGTACTCCTGTTGCCTGAGAACGAAGACCCTGACAGCTTTGTCAACAGGCGGGGTTTGCCCGCCTTCCTTGAGCTTCTGGAGCATATTGAGCCCCTGTTTGATTTTTATATCGATCAGCGATTCAGCCAGGCCGGGAATAGCATAGAAGGACGGGTCTCTGTGCTCAAAGAGGTCCTTCCCCTTCTAAGGGAACTGGGAAACGCGGCTCAACGATCCTTCTATGTGCGGCGCCTGGCTGAGAAGCTGGGTGTCCACGAATCGAGCGTGCTGGAGGAAATGCAGAAGGGAATCTCTCATCGAGCCCTGCCGGGCGATGAAAGCGGCCTCAG
>JAFGPH010000104.1 GCA_016926135.1 Deltaproteobacteria bacterium | reverse complement strand
CTGGCCGAGGAGTGGGGATTCCTGGGGGCCGTCTTCCTGATTCTGCTCTACGTCTTCCTCATCCTCTGGGGTCTGGGAGTCGCGCGGAATTCCAGGGATCGATTTGGCGCAATGATCGCCCTGGGGGTGGTCGGCATCCTTTTTTGGCAGCTTGTCATCAACGTGTGCATGACCACCGGACTGCTGCCCGTGGTAGGGATCCCTCTGGTCCTCCTCAGCTACGGGGGGTCCTCCATCCTGGCCACCATGATGGGGATGGGACTGCTCCTGAACATCAGCATGCGCCGCTTTATGTTTCAGTGAGAGGGGTTCACGGTTCAGGGTACAAGGTGCAAGGCCGAGCGTTTCGTGAAAGAGCGCTCCGGCCGGATTTTCCATCGGTTCCGCAGGGAGAAATTTGCGCGTATACGCACCTCGCACCCTGTAGCGTAATGCCTGCCCTTCAGCCCTTTTCTCTTGCATGGATAGGGACCGTATGGTATGCACAATTTTTCGGTTGCAGGGGTATTCCGGTGAAAAGACGGGACGAAATCAACGCCTTCCTGGGGAACAACACGGAGTTCGAGGGAAAGCTCGCCTTCAGCGGCGCCGTGCGCATTGACGGACAGTTCAGGGGGGAGATCTTCGCGGAAGGAACGCTCATTGTGGGGGAGACGGCCAGAATCCAATCCAACATCCACGTGGGTCATATCATCATCAGCGGGGAGGTTCGCGGCAGCGTCATCGCGGAAAAAAGGATCGAGATCCATGCCCCGGGGAAGGTCTTCGGCAACATTCAGTCTCCGACGGTAATCATCGATGAAGGGGTCATCTTCGAGGGAAACTGTAAGATGTTGAAGGCGTCCCAACCGGAGGATGCGAAGCTCGCCGTCATCCGGTAGAGATGGATTCGGACGGGTATGGAACTTCCAGGGAAAAAAGCTTTGACAACCCCGGTTCTTTTTTTGTATGAAAACATCGCCGCGTTTCCCCAGCATCGTCTGCCTTTGTCACGAATCGGTTTTTCGGCCGGGGTGCCGTGCATGGGGAAGGTGCCCCGGCTCCAGGCTTCGGCCGAAATCCGACACCATCTGGGTCGGAACATTTCCAGGCACGATTTGATTGAGATATGAGAGTAGGAAGGATCCAATGTTAAAGATTGACTACTCGTTGCTGATTCAGATCGCCAATTTTCTCATTCTGCTGCTGCTCCTGAATGTCATCCTTTACAAACCCATCCGCAGGATTCTGAAACAAAGAAAAGAAGAGATGGAAGGCCTCGAACTCCGGGCTTTGGATCTTCGGGACAGGTCCGCGAAGGACTCCAGGTCGCTCGAAGAAAGCATCTTGGGCGCGCGGCGCGAGGCTCTCAAGGAAAAGGAATCCCTGAAGGCGGAGGCCCTGGAAATGGAAAAGAAGATGTACCAGGAGGCTACGGCCAAGGCCGGAGAAAAACTGGATCTTGCCCGAAAGGATGCGGAAGGGAAACTCGCGGAGATTCGGCAAGGTCTGGTCCGGGAGGTGGACCTTTTCTCCAGGGATCTTGCCGAGAAGCTTCTGGGGAGGAGCCTGTGATGAGGGGTTTCGGGAAGATGAAGAAAAGAGTCCTTGCCCTGGGGATGACCCTGGCGGTCCATGCTATCTTCCTGGGAGGATCCGCCCTCGCAGCGGGCGGGCATGGGGGGGCGGATCGAAGCGGGGATCTGCTGGATCTGCTGTACCGGTTCATCAATTTTGCCCTGCTGGTCATTATTCTCTGGGTCGTGCTGAAGAAAGCGAACATTAAAGGTCTGTTTGCGGCACGCGGCGAGGAGATCGAAAAGCGTCTGGATGCCCTGAAGAAGGGGAAAGAAGAGGCGGAGAAAAAATACCGGGATCTGGAAAAACAGATCCGGGAATTCGAAAAGAGCAGACAGGGAATTGTGGAGCAGTTCCGCGCAGAGGGCCTGGCGGAGAAGCAGAGAATCATCCGGGAGGCCGATGAGAAGGTCGCCCAGATTCTGGCGCAGGCCCAGGCCGCCATCGTGCGGGAAGTGGAATCCGGAAAGGAGCGGCTCCGGCGGGAACTGATCAGCCTGGCCGCGCTCAAGGCCGAGGAAATTCTCGAAAGGCAGATGACGGACAAGGACCAGGACCGGCTGGTGGATGAGTTCATCGAAAGGGTGGGAAAAACGCATTGATCGGATCGAAGGTTTCGAAGCGCTATGCCAAGGCCCTGTTCAGCCTTGCGCAGGAGGACGGGAAAATCCCGGCTTACGGTGAGGACCTGAAGGGATTCGTGAAGATCTTTCGGGACCATCCGGAACTCGCCCGGGTGGTGTCCAGCCCCGTTTTCACCGTGGAGGATCGAAAGAGCATTCTGGAGAAGGTGCTGGTGAGCACCCCCCTTTCGAGCCTGGTCAGAAATTTCCTCCATCTGCTCCTGGACAGGGGCCGGATCGGGGTGGTCGGGAGCATCCAGGAGCACTATGAAAAGCTCGCCGATGAGATTTCCAACCTGGCCCGTGCCGAAGTCATAGTGGCCAGGCCCCTTCAGGCCGATGCCCGCGCGAGGCTGGAGAGGGCACTGGGAGATCTGACCTCCAAGACGATCAAGATGAAGGTCCGGGAGGACAGGGGTTTGATCGGCGGGATTGTCGTCAGGATCGGAGACCTCGTTCTGGATGGAAGCATCAAGACCCACTTGAGGGGTCTGAGAGAACCACGATAAAGGGGTGAGGGAAGGCATGGATATCAAAGCCGAGGAGATCAGTCAGGTCATAAGAGGCCAGATCAGGGATTACGAGAAAAAGATCGAAATGAGTGAGACCGGGGTGGTCCTTTCCGTGGGCGACGGCGTTGCCCGTGTCTACGGGGTGGAAAATGCCATGGCCATGGAGATGCTGGAGATGCCCGGCGGTATCTACGGTCTCTGCCTGAATCTGGAGGAGGACAATGTCGGCGTCGCGGTCATGGGGGACGACACCAAGATCAAGGAGGGCGACATTGTCAAGCGGACCGGCCGCATCGCCGAAATCCCCGTGGGTGAACCGGTGCTGGGAAGGGTGATCGACGCGGTGGGAATCCCCATCGACGGCAAGGGGCCCATCCAGGCAAAAGAGTTTCGAAGAATCGAGATGGTGGCCCCGGGGGTCATCGCGCGTCAGCCTGTAAGAGAGTCCATGTACACGGGGCTCAAGGCCATTGACGCCATGACGCCTGTCGGAAGGGGGCAGCGGGAGCTGATCATCGGGGACCGGCAGATCGGGAAAACCGCCATCGGCGTGGATGCGATCATCAACCAGAAGGGCGCAGGCGTCTTCTGCATCTATGTGGCGGTGGGCCAGAAGAAGTCCACGGTCGCTCAGGTGGTGGACGTGCTGAGACGGCACGGGGCCATGGAATACACTACCGTGGTCTCCGCCTGCGCGAGCGATCCGGCCACCCAGCAGTACATCGCGCCTTACGCCGGATGCGCCATCGGCGAGTACTACCGGGATTCGGGCCGGCACGCCCTGATCATTTACGACGATCTCTCCAAGCAGGCGGTGGCCTACCGGCAGGTTTCGCTCCTGCTGCGGCGACCCCCCGGAAGGGAGGCCTTCCCCGGTGACATTTTCTACAACCACTCCCGGCTGCTCGAGCGCTCGGCCAAGCTGAACGACAAGCTGGGCGGTGGCTCGCTCACGGCGCTTCCCATCATCGAAACCCAGGCCGGAGACGTTTCCGCCTACATCCCCACCAACGTGATCTCCATTACCGACGGGCAGGTCTACCTGGAACCTAGTCTCTTTTTCTCCGGCGTCCGTCCCGCCATCAATGTGGGTCTGTCGGTCTCCAGGGTCGGCGGAGCGGCCCAGACCAAGGCCATGAAGAAGGTGGCCGGAAGCCTCCGCCTGGACATGGCCCAGTTCCGGGAGTTGGAGGCATTCGCCCAGTTCGGAAGCGACCTGGACAAGTCGACCCAGCGCCAGTTGAACCGGGGCCGCAGGCTGGTGGAGATCCTGAAGCAGCCTCAGTATCAGCCCATGCCTGCGGAGAAGCAGGTGATGATTCTTTTTGCCGGGACCAACGGGTACCTGGACGAGTGGCCCGTGGAGTCCGTCGCCGCCTATGAGAAGCAGATGCTGGAGTTCATGAACGAAAAACACCGGGACCTGCTGGATGAAATCCGGGACAAGAACGACATCAGTCCGGAACTGGACGGGAAGATGCGGAAGGCCCTGGACGAGTTCAAGGGCGTTTTTCAACCCTCTTCTAAGTGAGGAGCCGGAAGCGGAGAGGATAGATGGCGACCCTACGAGATATCAAGCGCAAGATCAGTGCGGTCGGAAAGACCCGACAGATCACCCGGGCCATGAATATGGTGGCTGCCTCGAAGCTCCGCACCACCCAGGTCAAGATGGAGAACTTCGCCCCCTACGCGAAAAAGTTTTTCGAGGTGCTCCAAAATCTCTCAAGCCGGATCGATCCGGAGATCCATCCGCTCCTCGTGAAGCGGGAGAAGGTGGCCCGGCTGGAGCTCCTTCATTTCACGGCGGACCGGGGGCTGTGCGGCAGTTTTAACGTGAACTCCATTGCGAGGGCGGAGAAGTGGCTCAAGGAGCGTCAGTCCGGAGATGTGGCGTGCAGCCTCACCACGATCGGGAAAAAAGGCAGGGATTCCTTCAAGAAGAAGACCTTCCCGATCACCGAGAGCCACACGGGACTCTACGGAAAGATCAACTTTTCATTTGTCGACAAGATGGCCAAGGGATACATGGATCGGTATTTGGCCGGCGAGGTGGATGAGGTGTACATGCTTTTCTCCCGCTTCCTGGGCATGGCCAGGCAGGAGCCGACCCTGGTCAGGCTGATTCCGATCGAGCCGCCGGGGAACGTGGAGGGCGGCCGGGAAGCGGCCGAGTACCTCTACGAGCCGAGCAGCGAGCAGTTGCTCGTGGACCTGCTTCCCAAACATCTGAGCGTGCAGATCTACAATGCCTTTCTGCAGCAGGAGACGAGCGAGCACGCGGCCCGCATGGCGGCCATGGACAATGCCACAAAAAACTGCTCCGATCTGGTGGAGAGTCTGACGCTGGCTTACAACAAGGCGCGCCAGGCGGCCATCACCAAGGAACTGATGGACATCGTAGGCGGAGCCGAGGCCCTCCGGTGAGATTCCGGGAAGCAGGGGAGGGCCATGCCGGCCTGCGGCCGGACGAACGCCCCGATCGAATGATGAAGATCGAATCAGGGAACAGAAGGAGGTCTGGTGGAGACTATGAAAGAGGGCAAGGTAATTCAGGTGACGGGACCCGTGGTGGATGTGGAATTCCCCGAAGGCGAGCTCCCTTCGATTTTCACGGCGCTTTACGTCTCGAACCCCGCCATTGACGATACCCCGGATAACCTGGTTCTCGAGGTGGCGCAGCACCTGGGGGACAACGTGGTGCGATGTATCTCCATGGATACCACCGACGGCCTCGTGCGCGGCATGAGGGTGAAGAACACGGGCAACCCCATCCTGATGCCTGCCGGGGATCCCATCCTGGGGAGGGTCTTGAACGTGGTGGGAAGGCCCGTGGACGGACTGGGTCCGGTGAATGCCACCGAATTCCGGCCCATCCACCGTCACGCCCCCGAGTTCATGGATCTGGATACCTCCGTGAAGGTTCTGGAAACCGGGGTCAAGGTGATCGATCTGCTGGTTCCCTTCCCCCGGGGCGGAAAGATGGGGATGTTCGGAGGGGCGGGCGTGGGCAAGACCGTGGTCATGATGGAGATGATCCACAACATCGCCATGGAGCACGGCGGGATCAGCGTGTTCGCCGGGGTCGGTGAGAGAACCCGGGAGGGCAACGACCTTTATCTGGAGATGAAGGAGTCCGGCGTCATCAACAAGGCCGCCCTGATCTACGGCCAGATGACCGAGCCGCCCGGGGCCAGGGCGAGGGTGGCCCTGTCGGCACTCACCGCAGCGGAATACTATCGGGATGATCGAGGCCAGGACGTGCTCCTTTTCATCGACAACATCTTTCGCTTCACCCAGGCCGGATCCGAGGTCTCTGCCCTCCTGGGTCGCATCCCCTCCGCGGTCGGTTACCAGCCTACGCTGGGAACGGACCTGGGGGAGCTTCAGGAGCGAATCACCTCCACCACCAAGGGATCCATCACGTCCGTGCAGTGTGTGTATGTGCCGGCGGACGACCTGACCGACCCTGCCCCTGCGACCACCTTTGCCCATCTGGACGGCACCGTGGTTCTTTCGAGGCCCATCGCGGAGCTGGGGATCTACCCGGCCGTGGACCCGCTGGACTCCACCTCCAGGATCCTGGACCCCACCATCCTGGGGGAGGAACACTATAGCGTGGCGAGGCAGACGCAACAGATCCTGCAGAAGTACAAGGACCTCCAGGATATCATCGCCATCCTGGGAATGGATGAGATCTCCGACGAAGACAAGGTCACGGTGGCGAGGGCGAGAAGAATTCAGCGGTTTCTGTCCCAGCCGTTCCATGTGGCGGAGACCTTCACCGGGAGCAAGGGGAAATACGTGCCCGTGGCGGAGACGGTCAGGGGGTTCCGGGAGATCATCGAGGGAAAACATGACGACCTGCCCGAAGGAGCGTTCTACATGGTGGGGAGCATTGAGGAGGCCCAGGAAAAGGCAGAGAAGATGGCCGCCGCATGACGAATGAGGCCCGGGAGAGGAAGCGCTAATGGGGAAACTTCATCTGGAAGTTGTCACACCCGCCAAGGTCATGGTGAGTGCAGAGGTCGACATGGTGGTCGCACCGGGAACCCTGGGGGAGTTTGGAATCCTGCCCGGCCATGTCCATTTCCTCTCTGGAATCGTGCCGGGGGAATTGAGATACACCGCCGGTTCAGAAAAGGGCATCTTCTCCGTGACCACGGGCTTTGCAGAGGTCTCCGATGACCGGGTTTCCATCCTGGTGGATGCGGCCGAGAGTGCTTCGGAGATTGATATGGAACGGGCCCGGCGTGCCATGGAGAGGGCCCGGGAGAGGTTGACCAAGGACAGGAAGACGGAGGACATCGACGTGCCTCGGGCGGAGGCGGCTTTGCGGAGATCCCTTGCGAGACTGAAAATTGCTGAAAAGAAAAAATAGTGGGTTCAATTAATCCTAATTGATAGAGAAAAGGCAAGCCTATGGCTTGTCTTTTTTATTGACCTTGCATCCCGTCAAAGATACAATCAAACCATATGACCGATCATGTAGAATTTGTTCTAAACGAGAGGAAAGGTTGATGACACAAAAAGTTGACGAAATAGAACAATTTCAAATGCTTGAAGAAAAGATCGAGCGGTTGATCCAATATGTGGCTTCCATACAGAGGGAAAAAGAGGATCTGAAGGAGAGAGTCCGCGGTCAGGAGGAAAAGATCGTGATCCTTTCCGGCGAAGTAGATACATTGAGAGAGACGAGGGACAAGGCCAGGCAGAAAATTGTATCCCTTTTGGAGAAGATCGAGCAACTGGGGATCTGACGGGTTTTAAAGAGGCGCGGCGGTCCGGTAGGAGTCCAGATTGAAGATGGAGCCTCTCAGGGTGACGATCGGCGATCACGAGTATCTCCTCAAGAGCGATGGAGATGAGGAGGAAATCCTGCGACTTGCCGAGTATGTGAACACCAAATTGAGGGAGGCGGACGACCCGGAAAAAAGGCTTACCGAGAAAAAGACGGCGATCCTGGCCGCCCTCAGCATTGCAGGGGACTATTTCAAGGTTATCAAAGAAAGAGACGAGCTGCGGTCAACGGTCCGCATTCAGACGGAGGCACTCATCCGGCATATCGACTCTGCGATGGATGAATCCCTTGCCGCAGTCGGGCGGAGAGCAGGCAATGCGGACCCGGCGCGGCCGGAGGAAGCGACCCCGAGTGGATAGTAGAATGATACGTTCTGAGGAACAGAGAGGATGGGCGGTGCTGGTTTTGGCCGTTCTCGCCCGGTGTTCAGGTTTCAGAAATCCCCTTGCGCCGGGGGAAGAAAGAGAAACGGTTCTCCGTCCTCTGTTCGATCGATATGGTGCACTCAGCAAGGCTCGCCGGTTTTCAAGCCGGGCGAGCAAGTTCCTTTCTACTGTTCTCCCCCAGGGTCCCTTCCTCATTATTGAGCCGCAAGCCTGAGAGTGTCTGAATTTTAGAGTACATCATGGTACCCCTTCGTCTGGGGAATCAGGATCGGGGATGGCTATGACATGGATGCATAGTGTGGTTGCCGCCGGCGGGATCCTGCTGGGCCTGCTGATCGGTCTTTGGGTGCGCAAGAGAATCCTGGAGAAGCAGTATGACTCCATCCGCGAGTACTCCAGGAAGATCATCAACGAGGCGCACAAGACGGCCAAGTCCATCAAGCGGGAGTCGGCGCTTAAGGCAAAAGACGCCTTTTACCAGATGAAAGTGGATTTCGAGAAGGAGTCCCAGGAGAAGAAGGAACAGCTGCAGTTGCACGAAAAGAGGCTCCTCCACAAAGAGGAGACCCTGGACAAAAAGATCGAGCAATACGAGCAGAGGGAGAAGAAGTCCGGCAAGCGGGAAAAGGACCTGGAACTGGCTGAAGAGGAGATGAAAAAGAGGCAGGCCGAATACGAGAGCCTGCTGACGAACCAGCGCCAGGAACTGGAGAGGGTGGCGGGGCTCTCTTGCGAGGAGGCCAAGACCCTGCTGATGGCTTCCATGGAGGAAGAGGCCAGGCACGAGGCGGCCAAGCTCATGCGTCGGATCGAGACGGAGACGCGGGAGGCGGCAGGCCGGAAGGCGCAGGAGATCATCGGACTGGCCATCAAGCGGTATGCCGGCGATTACGTGGCTGAGAAGACCGTTTCTGTCGTCAGTCTCCCCAACGAAGAGATGAAGGGCCGGATCATCGGCAGGGAGGGGAGGAACATCCGGGCCATCGAGGCGGCGACGGGGATCGACATCATCATCGACGACACCCCGGAAGCCGTCATCCTTTCCGGATTCAATCCCGTGAGAAGAGAGGTGGCCAAGATCGCCCTGGAGCGGCTGATCGAGGACGGCCGGATTCATCCTGCCCGGATCGAGGAGATGGTGGAGAAGGTCACCAAGGAGATCGAGGCCGGTATCAAGGATGCAGGGGAGCAGGCCGCTTTTGACGTCGGGGTGCACGGCATTGATCCCGAGCTGATCAAAGTGATCGGGCGGCTCAAGTACAGGACCAGCTATGCCCAGAATGTGCTCCAGCATTCGAGGGAGGTCGGCTTTCTGTGCGGGATCATGGCCTCGGAACTGGGGCTCCACGTCAAGAACGCGAAGCGGGCAGGACTCCTCCATGACATCGGAAAGGCCGTGGATCATGAGGTGGAGGGGCCTCATGCAGCGATCGGGGCCGATCTGGCCAAAAAATACGGCGAGTCGAATGCCGTGGTCCACGCCATCGCGGCCCACCACGAAGAGATTCCGACCGAGTCCATCCTGGACATCCTGGTGCAGGCGGCCGACACCCTCTCGGGAGCGAGGCCGGGGGCGCGGCAGGAGATGCTGGAGTCGTATGTGAAGCGGCTCGACGAACTCGAGAAGATCGCCCTTTCCTTTAACGGGGTTACCAAGTCCTACGCCATTCAGGCGGGCCGCGAGATCCGGATCATCGTGGAGGGCAAGCAGGTGGACGACGACCACTCCTTCCTTCTGTGCAAGGATATTGCAAAAAAGATCGAAAAGGAACTCACCTATCCCGGACAGATCAAGGTGACCGTCATCCGGGAGACCCGGGCGGTGGAGTACGCCCGTTGAGGGGTTGAGACATGGAGAAGACGCTTTACAACAAGGACGGCCAGGCCGTAGCCTTTATCGCCGATGATTTTCACAACACCATTTACCTGTGGGAAGGTTTGCCGGCCGCTTACCTCTACGAGGCGGAAAACGTGTACGGCTTCAACGGCCGGCACCTGGGCTGGTTCCGGGACGAGATTCTCTTCAACCACGGGGGGGAGAGGATCGGCTTCACATACACCACGTGCCCGGTGCGTATCTTCCAGTCGCCTGCCAAGGGGAAACGGATTCCCCTGGACGAGATGAAGCCCAGGTGGGGCGCTCCCACCATGCCCAAGCTGGCGTTCAAGGTGGCGGCGGGGGATCTCGCCGAGTTGCTGAGTCAGGGCCTCGCTGTCCGATATCGCCCGAAGCCCTCCACCCAATCCCCCGCCCCGAGCCCTCCGGCCGGGCAGGGGGCTCCAGCGGCAGTGAAACCGCCAGTCGAAAAATGAGTGCCCAACAAGGATTGAAAAGGCTGGTTTACCTGGTGGACGGCAGTTCCTACGTCCACCGCGCCTACCATGCCATCCGAAACCTCTCCAACTCCAAGGGCTTTCCCACCAACGCCGTTCTGGGTTTTTCCAGGATGATCCTGAAGCTCATGGAGGACCGGAAACCGCAATACCTGGCCATCGCCTTCGACACCAAGGGCCCGACCTTCCGGCACCGCCTGTACGAAGACTACAAGGCGACGCGGCCGCCCATGCCGGAAGACCTGATCCCGCAGATCCCTTATATCCGGGCCATCGTGAAGGGCCTGAATGTGGCCCTCATCGAAAAGGAGGGCTACGAAGCGGACGACATCATCGGAACCCTGGCGAGACTGGCCGAAGAGAAGGGATTTGAGGTAATGGTCGTTACCGGGGACAAGGACTTCCGACAGATCCTTTCCCCCCGCGTCACCCTGTGGGACACCATGAAGGACCGAGTGACCGATTATGAGTCTTTCATCCGGGAATCCGGTCTGCGGCCTGAGCAGGTGATCGATCTCATGGGCCTCTCTGGGGACACGAGCGACAATGTTCCGGGGGTTCGTGGTGTGGGGGAAAAGACGGCTGCGGACCTGATCCGGCGGTTCGGGACCCTGGAGGGCGTCTTCGAGCACCTCCCCGAGATTCAGAAGAAGAAGCTCAAGGAGAACCTCGAGAAGTCCCGCTCCGAGGCTGAATTGAGCAAGAAGCTGGTCACGATCGATCGCTTCACGCCGCTGGATCTCCAGGTGGAGGATCTGAAGGTGGGGGAGCCTGACGCGGAGACCCTCAGCGGCATCTTCCGGGAACTGGAGTTCAGGGGCCTGTGGGATCAGTACTCCCGTCGGGAAGAGATCGTGACCCATGCGTACCGCCTCTGTCTTTCTGAGGAGGAACTGCAGGACCTGGTACGGCAAATCCGGGAAAAGGGGTTCATGGCGGTGGATACGGAGACCACCAGCGAGGACCCGTTGAAGGCCGGGCTGGTGGGGGTCTCCGTCGCTCTGGAGGAGAATCGGGCCACCTACCTCCCTCTCGCGCATGCGTACCCCGGGGTCCCGCCGCAGCTGGGTGTCCGGAAGGCGCTGGGGCTGCTGAAAGGGGTCCTGGAAGACGAAACGGTAGCCAAAATCGGGCAGAATATCAAATACGATGCCTTGGTGCTGAAGGAGCACGGAATCGATCTGAGAGGAATTCATTTCGACACCATGGTTGCCTCCTATGTGATCAACCCCGGCCTCCGGCAGCACAACCTGGGGGCCCTCGCCCAGCATTTTCTGAACCACAGGATGATCTCCTACGAGGAGGTGGTGGGGAAAGGGAAGGAGCAGAGGAATTTCTCGGAGGTGGATCTGGAGAGGGCCAAAGAGTACTCCTGCGAGGATGCGGACATCACCCTGCGTCTGTCGACATTGCTGGCTGAGCGTCTCCGGGCCGAAGGGAACGAGGATCTCTTCTACGACCTGGAAATGGCCCTGGTGCCCGTGCTGGTGGATATGGAACACCGGGGAATCCGGATCGACGCGCCCCTGTTCCAGGAAATGTCGCGTGATTTTTCCGCCCAGCTCGATCAGATCGAAAAGGAGATCTATGCGGAGGCGGGCATGGAGTTCAATATCCAATCCCCCCAGCAGCTCGGACATGTCCTTTTCGAAAAGCTGCAGCTCCCGGTCCAGAAAAAGACCTCCAAGACCGGGGCTTACTCCACGGATGTGAAGGTGCTCACGAGGCTTTCCGCGCTTCCGTACCGGCTTCCGAAACTCATCCTGAGGTACCGAACCCTCTCCAAACTCAAATCCACCTACCTGGACGCCCTGGTGAAGATGGTGCACCCCGCTACGGGAAGGATCCACTCCTCATTCAATCAGACCGTCACCGCCACAGGACGGCTCAGCAGCAGCAATCCCAACCTCCAGAACATTCCCGTGAGGGGGGAAGAGGGCCGGGAGATCCGCAAGGGCTTCATCGCGGATGAAGGGTGCCGTCTCCTCTCCGCGGACTACAGTCAGGTGGAACTCCGGGTGTTCGCCCACTACTCGAACGATCCGGCCTTCCGCGAGGCCTTCCAAAAGGGAGAGGACATTCACACCCGAACCGCATCCGAGGTCATGGGCGTGGCCGGGGAAGAGGTCACGCCTCCGATGCGGCGGATCGCCAAGGCCATCAACTTCGGGATCATCTACGGCATGGGTCCCCAAAAGCTGAGCGAGGAGTTGGGCATTGATCCGCAGACGGCCAGGAACTATATTTCCACCTATTATGAAAGGTACAAGGGAGTGGCTCAGTACCGGGCGGAGGTCATCACCTCGGCCAAGGAGAGGGGATATGTGACCACGCTCTTCAACCGGAGGAGATACCTGCCCGACATCCAGCACAAGAACCGCATCATCCGGGGGGAGGCCGAGCGGATGGCCATCAACACCCCCATCCAGGGGACGGCGGCGGATCTGATCAAGAAGGCCATGATCCGGATTCACGGCAGGCTCGGGAGAGAAGGTCTCCAGACCCGGATGCTCCTCCAGGTGCACGATGAGCTGGTTTTCGAGGTGCCGGAGCCTGAAATCGACCGGGTCTCCGCCCTGGTTCGGGAGGAGATGGAAGGGGTTTTCCCGCTCAGCGTACCTCTCCGGGTGGATATGCGGTCGGGGAAGAACTGGGATGAAGCGCACTGATAACTGTTTCTTGAGAAGTATTCAATGAGAAATGCGAAATGACAAATGAGAAATGATAAATGACTCCCCGCTCCAAGCAACGTGCAGGAAACTATATTTTCGGCCCTGTGCCTTCCAGGAGACTCGGGTTGTCGCTCGGTGTGGATCTCCTGCCGGAAAAGACCTGCACCTACGACTGCCTCTACTGCCAGATCGGGAAAACGCGGAAGAAGGAAATCGCGCCGTGCGACCGGGTTCCCATCGAGGCGGTGCTGGCCGAACTGCGGCAGAGGCTGGAGGAGGTGACGCCCGACACCGTCACCCTTTCCGGGTCCGGAGAGCCCACGCTCCACCCCCGGATCGGCGAGGTGATCTCACGGGTGAAGAAGACTACGGGCACGAGGGTGGCCGTGCTGACCAACGGGAGCCTGCTCTGGCGGGACGACGTGCGCCGGTCCCTGTCCGGGGCCGACCTCATCATGCCTACGTTCTCCACGGCCGTTGAGAAGACCTTCAGGGCCATTCACAGACCTCACCGGGACATCCGGTTGGCCCAGGTGGTTGAAGGGCTTGGGCTCCTGCGGAAGGGCTTTCGAAAAGAGATGTTTGTGGAGGTGATGCTCCTGCGGGGTTTCAACGACAGTGACCGGGAGATCGAGACCCTCCGGGATGTGCTCCTCGGCATCTCGCCCGACCGGATCCAGCTCAACACCGTGGTGCGGCCTCCGGCCGATCCGCGGGCCCTTCCTATTGACAGGCCGAGGATGGAAGAGTTAAAAAACTTTCTTGGCCCGGCGGCGGAGGTCATTGCCGATTCAGGAGGAGCGCCGCGGCCGCAGCGGATCTTTTCTCCGGAGGATGCGGTTCTGGAGATGGCCGGCAGAAGACCGGTGAGGGTCGTGGACATTGTGAACGGATTGCACAGACCCGTGGCGGAGACAGAGAGCGCAGTGAACAGGCTTGTCCGGAAGGGCTTGCTCGAGCTCAAAGAGCACGGAGGCGAATCCTATTACTCCCGGAGCACGGGAAACGGTTGAAGAAAAACCCATGAACAAAGCGGTTAAGGATACAGACCCTAAGCGTTGCACGGTGGGAATCGATGCGGGTTCCGTGAGCCTGAATGCCGTAGCAGTCGATTCGGAGAAAAAGATCCTCTATGAGTCTCCCTACGTGCGTCATCTGGGACGGGTGGAGGAAGAGGTGACGGATCTCCTTCGCGACCTCCACCGGAGATTCGGGCGGGAGAACATAGAATCCATCGCCTTTACCGGGAACCACGGGAAAAAGATCAGTGAGAAGCTGGGCGCCCTCTATGAATTCGAGACCATCAGCCAGGTGCTGGGCGCGCTTCACCTGCACCCTGAAACCCGCACGATCATCAGCATGGGAGGCCAGGATACGGCCCTGTTCCAGATCCGCCACACCGCGGGGGAGGGAGAGGCGGGCGACGGCCTCTGGGAGCTGGAGTACTTCAACACCAACGGGCCGTGCGCATCCGGAACGGGCTCCTTCATCGATCAGCAGGCCCAGCGGCTGGCCACCTCGCTCTACTCCGCGGAAGTGGACACCTCCAAGGAGACGATCGACAAAATCCTCACCGATTTCATCCGGCTGGGTCTGAAGAGCCGGAAGCCCGCCAACGTGGCCTGCCGCTGCACGGTGTTTACCAAGTCGGACATGATCCACCTCCAGAACAAGGGAGAGCGGCTGGAGGACATCATCTACGGGCTCCACATCGGCAATGCCCGAAACTACATGAGCACCATCGTCTCCAACCGAGTCCTGGAAGACCCGATCCTTTTCATCGGTGGCCTTTCTCTGAACGAGCTTCAGGTGCTCTCCTTTCGCAGGTACTTCCCGAACCTGATCGTTCCGGAGCACTGCACTTCCGTGGGCGCACTCGGTGTGGCCCTCTTTGCCCTGGACTCCGGGGTTCGCAACCGTCCCGAACCGGAGAGGCTGACGAGCGCTGAAACCGAGGGATTGGCCGATCTGCCGACGGCCCGGAAACTGCATATCCGGCAGACCCTGTTTCCCGACGACAACCAGGTGGAGAAGAGGCCTCCGGCCAAGAAGACGCCCGTGTACCTGGGGATCGACATCGGTTCCACCACCACCAAGTATGCCCTGATCAACGCGGAGAGGCAGATCCTGCACAAGAACTACGTGCACACCCAGGGAAAGCCGATCGAGGTCACCCAGCACCTGCTGGAGGGGATCCGGGACGCCCTGGGGAACCGGATCGAAATCCGCGGCGTGGCCACCACCGGCTCGGGCAGGAACGTGGTGGGGGATTTCCTGAATGCGGACCTGATCATTGATGAGATCACGGCCCACGCCAGGGGGGCGGTGGAGATCGATCCGGAGATCGACACGATCTTTGAAATCGGCGGGCAGGATTCGAAGTACATTTCCATTGCAAACACCTATCCCCTGGACTTCGACATGAACAAGGTGTGCGCCGCCGGGACCGGGAGCTTCCTTCATGAACTGGCCAACAAGCACGGCATCAATATCGTGGGGGAGTTTCAGGAGATCGCCCTTTCCGCCGAACGGCCCGTAAAGCTGGCGGAGCGCTGCACGGTTTTCATGGAGTCGGATCTGGTTTCCTACCATCAGAAGGGCGTCTCCCGAAAGGACCTCATCGCGGGCCTGTGCTACGCCATCGTCCACAACTACCTCAACCGGGTGGTGGGAAAAAGAAAGGTGGGCCGGCGGGTCATGTTTCTGGGAGGGCCTTCGCTCAACAAAGCGGTGGTAGCTGCTTTTGAGGACGTGCTGGGGAGGGGCCTGGTGGTCCCGAAACACCGGGAGGTGCTGGGGGCCTACGGGGCGGCCGTCAGCCTCCAGGAAAAGATGGCTGCCGAGAAGATCCGCGAAAGCTCTTTCCGGGGCCTGGACAGCGCGATCCACGACCGGATGGAGTTCACCGAGAAGGTCTGCCGGGCCGATCCGCACTGCCACAACCAGTGCAAGCTGAAAATCTACGACTTTGACGGGCGCCGGAGTGTCTGGGGAGGAGAGTGCGGACGCTACGAGTTGATCCGGGGAAAGGGGCGAAAGGAACAGAACTTCTTCAAGATGAGGGAGGAGATCTGGAACACCTACATGCTGGGCGTCCACGAGGAACTGGGGGCCGAGCCGAGGATGGAGGTGGAGGGTCGCCCCACGGTCGGGATGCAGCGGTCGCTCTACACCCTTCAGAACGGTGTGCTGTGGGCCCATTTCTTCGATCGGTTGGGATTCCGGGTCGTGCTGACCCCGCCCACCAACAGCCAACTTTCCAGCGCGGGCATCGAGGTGATGACCGCGGAGACCTGCTTTCCCATCAAGGTCTCCCACGGCCATGTGAAGGAACTCGCGGATAAGACAAGCATCCTGTTCCTTCCCGCCTTGGTGAACATGCCCACGCCCGGGTCATCGGATGCAGGCTTTTACTGCCCGCTGATCCAGGCCAATCCGTACATGGTGCGGGTGGCCCTGGGGCTGGAACGGAAGCAGGTGCTGAGTCCTGTTCTGCACCTGAAGAACGATCTCTCCACCCTGGCCCTGGAGCTGGCCGAACAGGTCTCCGAAAAACTCGGCCGCAGCAAGGCGGAGATCCGGCGCGCTTTGGAACACGGCATGGAAAGGCAGGATCGCTTTTTGCAGGAGGTGTTGGAAAAAGGCCGGGAAATCCTCGAGAACCATGACCCGGAGAGGCCCCTGGTAATTGTTTCCGGAAGGCCTTACAACCTGTATGACGAGAGGCTGAACCTGCGGCTCGGAGAGAACCTGGCCAAGATCGGCATCGCGGCCCTGCCCATGGATTTCGTGGACGTCTCCGGGGTGGATCTGACCGACTTCCCAAACATGTACTGGGGTCTCGGGGCCCAGATCCTGAGAAGCGCCAAGTTTATCAGTGCCCATTCGCACACCTTCGGGCTTCATCTGACCAACTTCAGCTGCGGTGCGGACTCCTTTCTGGAGCATTTTTACAAGTTCATCATGGGAGACAAACCCTACCTTATCCTCGAACTGGATGAACACAGCGCGGTGGCCGGGACCATGACCCGGCTGGAGGCCTTCCGGAACGTGATCGAGAATACCATGCAAAAGGAGAGGGCTGCGCTTTACAGGGATCTGAAGGCGGCCAACTGAGGAAAAAATGGAAACCGAAAGAACCCAAACCTTCCGCTCCCTCCGGGAGAATGTGGGGCAGTTTCGGCTCAAAGACAAGACCTTTCTGATTCCGGAGATGAACCGGATCGGGGCCCATCTGCTGGCAGGGACCTTCCGGAGTTTCGGGGTTCATGCCCTCGTGATGGAGACCTACCGGGGGCTCGACCTCGGGAAGGAGTTCACCTCCGGCAAGGAGTGCTTTCCGTGCCAGGTGACCACCGGGGACATCCTGCTCTTCCTGGAGAGGGAAAAGGAAAGGCTGGGGAAGGGCTTTGATCCGGATCGCTACGTCTACTTCATGCCCGAGGCCGACGGCCCGTGCCGTTTCGGCATGTACAACAAGTACCAGAGGATCGTGCTGGACTCCTTCCCCGAGTTCCGGCGGCTCAAGATCGCATCCCTCACCTCCAAGAACTCCTACTCCCTGGACGGGATGTTCGACGAGGGGGAGACCACCCATTTCCGAAAGGCCGCCTATTTTTCCGTGGTGGTGGGGGACATCCTGGACCGACTCCTCTGGCGGATCAGGCCGTATGAAAGGGAGCCGGGCATGGCCGACGCGTTCATCGAAAGGACCATGAACTCGATGAGCGAGGCCTTCGAGGCCTATGGCGCCAAGAGGGATTTCGACCGGATCCTGGAAAAGCTGGACGATGCGATCCTGGAAGGAAGGGCCGTCATCGATCCGGCTGCGCCCCGGAAACCCCTGATCGGGATCGTGGGAGAGATCTATCTCAGGACTCACGTGCAGGCCAACCAGCAGGTGATCCGGATGCTGGAAAAGTACGGCGCGGAGGTGGTGAATGCCTCCATCGCCGAGTGGGTGAACTACACCACCTATGACCGCCTGAGGGAGGCGAAGATCGGCCTTCGGATGAGCCTGAAGCAGCTGCGCCTCGACCGGATCCGCAGCCACCTGAAGTCCATCCTGGGGTACGGCATCGAGCTCTACTACCAGCACATGCGGCAGAACCAGGTCTACGACAGGGTGAAGGGGGTCATCGATCTCCAGGCAGACCACCGGGTGGATGCGCTCGACAAGATGCTTCAGGAGGAAGATCTCTTTTCCTTTGATGTGGGGACCGAGGCCTGCCTCAGCATCTCGGGCATCCTGGAGTACGCCCGCCACGGGTACAACGGCGTGGTGAACGTGTATCCCTTTACCTGCATGCCGAGCACCATCACCTCCGCGGTGATGAGGCCGATCCTGAACCGGATGAAGATCCCCTATCTCGACACCCCCTATGACGGGACCACTCAGCCGGGCCGGGAGGCGGCCATCCGAACATTCATGTTTCAGGCCCAGCAGCATTTTAAGCAGCACGGCAGAAAGGATCGGAGCCACCCATGAAGACCATCATGCTCATCAATGCGGTGCATCCGGAAGAATACCGAATCGCCTTCATCAAGGACGGCATGCTGGACGGGTTCCAGGTGGAGACCGCAGCGGCCGAGCAAAAGGTGGGGAACATCTACAAGGGAGTCATTGAAAAGGTGGAGTCGAGACTTCAGGCCTGTTTCGTGGACTTCGGGGTCGAAAAGAACGGTTTCCTCTCCATCGGCGACGTGCATCCTGAATACTACAAGGTGGACCTCGCCGGATCCAGGGACCATGGTCCGGCGCCGATCGAGAAGGTCCTTTCCAAAGGCCAGGAACTGCTCGTCCAGGTCACCCGGGAGATGCCGGGCCGAAAGGGCGCGCAGCTGACCACCTTCATCTCCTTTGCCGGAAGGTATCTGGTGCTGACGCCGGGCCGCACCATCAACGGGGTTTCCAGAAAGATCGAGGACGAGGCGGAGCGACATCGCCTCAAGTCGGTCATGGATGAGCTCAAGCTTCCCGAAGAGATCGGCTATATCGTAAGGACCGTTGCCGTGGGTCAGACCAAGAAGGAGCTCTCCAAGGATTTGAACCGGCTTCTGAGGATGTGGAAAAATATCCGGGCGCGGGTGAAGGAGGCGCCCCTCTTTTCCCTGATCCATAAAGAGCAGGACGTCTGCATGCGCACCCTCCGGGATTACTACACGAGCGATGTGTCCGAGGTCCTGGTGGACGAGCAGGAGACCTACTTAAACACGCGGGAGTACATGAAGATCGTTTCCCCCAGGGATGAAGAGAAGGTGAATCTCTACAAGGGAAAGCGGCCTCTTTTTGATCAGTATGAAATCGAGGAGCAGATCGGCAGTATCTACCGCAACAAGGTCGGGCTCAAGTCCGGGGGGTCCATCGTCATCAATCCCACGGAGGCCCTGATTTCCATCGATGTAAACTCGGGTCGCGGAAGGACCGGGGATGGCGCGGAGAGCATGGTGTTCAAAACCAACCTGGAAGCGGCGCGGGAGATCGCCCGGCAGCTTCGGTTGAGAGACATGGGCGGATTGATCGTGGTGGATTTTATCGATATGCGGGACAGCAAGCACATCCGGGAGGTGGAGAAGGTCTTTCGGGATGAGTTGAAGATGGATCGGGCTAAAATCGATACCTCCCGCATCTCCAAGTTCGGCCTTATGGAACTCTCCAGGGAGAGACTGAGGCCCTCCATCGAGTCCAAGAGCTATCAGGTCTGTCAGTACTGCAACGGGAGGGGAACGGTGATGTCGGTAGAGTCTGCCTCCGTCTCCTGTTTGCGCCGGATCGGGATGGGTCTCTCCAAGGGATCGGTGAGCCAGGTGCACGGAACCCTGGCTCCGGAGGTGGCCCTCTACCTGCTGAACCGGAAGAGGAAGGAACTGGCGGAGCTGGAAAAGCGATATGGCGTCACCATCCTGCTCAACAGCGACCCTGCCATAGCCCCGGAGGAGGGAAAGCTGGATTTCATCCGGGAGGAAGCGGCCCCGCAGAAAGACACAGCCGCGAGCGCAGCGGCCTGATCTTTCGTTGCCATGTTCAACAATATCCTTTACTTCATCGTGGTCCTCCTTCTGTTCAGCATCAGCCAGGAGGAGGGAAGGCCCGATACCCCGTTGACAACCACCCTGGGGATGATGACGCTGACGTGGATCATCCTGGCCGGGTATTGCAGGTGGGGGTTCCGGAGACTGTGGAACCATTGCCGGATGGAGGGGGAAGCGGAGGGCCGTGTCGGGGGCGAATACCACCGGCTGGTTTTCAGGCTGTCGGTGCTCTCCATCGCACTGTTCGCCCTGGACATCTTCCTTTTCGACCTGAAGGCGTGGCTCCAGGCCGTTCCCGGGTTCAGGTTTCTCACGGTGTTGCCGGGCGTCGCAGCCCTTTCGGTTTTTCTCGTGTACCTGGGGACCATCTGGTATTTCGGCTATCCGGTCTACCGTTCGATCTTCAGAACCGGCCTTTCGCTGCGCGCGTTCCTTCTCTCCCAGCTTAAGTTCAATGTGCCGATCCTGTTTCCGTGGGTCTTTCTAACCCTGATTTATGACCTCCTGTCCCTGATCTCATGGCGGGGAGTCGAGGTTTTCCTGAACAGCCAGGGCGGCCAAATCCTTTTTTTTGCAGGATTCCTGGGGATCCTGGCGGTTTTCATGCCCGGACTCATCCAGTACTGGTGGGAGTGCGGTCCGTTTGTGCCATCGGAAAAGCTCGGGGAGATCGAGAACTTCCTGAGACAGAAGGCCTTCTCCTATCGAAGTCTACTGCGCTGGCCCATCTTTGAGGGGCGCATGCTGACCGCGGGCATCATGGGTCTGGTTCCAAGGTATCGCTACATCCTGGTGACCGACGCCCTGATGGAGGCCCTCTCGGTTGAGGAGCTCAAGGCGGTCCTGGCGCACGAAATGGGGCATGCCAAACACCATCATATGATTTTCTACCTGGTCTTCCTGGTAGGGTACGTGGTGCTCTCCTCCGGGATCTTGGATCTCTCCTTTCAGCTGTTGGCCGTCCAGCCTTTCTTCGGTAAGATGCTGGAAACCGGAGAACCCCAGGGGGCCGATCTCTTCTACCTGGCGCTCTCCCTTCCCCTGCTGGCCAGCATGGTGGTTTACTTCCGCTATGTCATGGGGTTTTTCATGCGCCATTTCGAGCGACAGGCCGACCTCTTTTCCGCGGTCGCCATGGGCGGTCCGAGGGAGACCATCAGCTCGCTGGAGAAGATTGCATTCCTGAGCGGAAAGATCCGGGACCTTCCAAGTTGGCATCATTTCAGCATCCGGGAACGGGTGGAGTGTCTGATGCGTTTTCTGGCCGAGCCGAATCTCGCCGGGCGTCACAGCCGGTTCGTGGCCCGGTGCTTTGCCCTGTATCTGATCGGCATGGTGGCGCTGGGCTATCTCGTTCACTTCAGCGAGGCCAGGGAGTTTGTGGCCCTGCATGGGATCGAACGTGTGTTGGAGCAGAAGGCAACACAGCAGCCGGGCAACACGGACCTTCATCAAAACCTGGCTATGATCTATCACAAGACGGGTAAGCTGAAGGAGGCCATGGGGGTCTACGAGCACATCCTCCGCCATGACGCCGACCAGGGGGTTGCGCTGAACAACCTGGCATGGCTTCTGCTGACCGTGCCCGATGAGAATCTCCGGGACCCCGGGCGCGCCCTGGAACTGGCCGGAAAGGCCGTGGCCTTGGAGCGTTCCCCCGTGTTCCTGGATACCCTGGCCGAGGCATACCATGCGAACGGGCGCACGGAAGAGGCCGTGAGAACCATCGAGGAGGCCATCTCTGCGGCCACGGAGAATCAGGCGTATTACAGCGATCAGTTGAGGAAGTTCAAGGGGAAGTGATGGAGACGAAACCATCCGCCGACATGGAAGAAAGCGTGGCGTGGACCGCTGATGTTCACCCCATGGGGTGTGGGGAAAAGGAAATCATCCTGGTGGGTACGGCCCATCTGTCGAGGGCCAGCACGGATCTTGTGGAGAGGATCATCGGGAAGGAAGTTCCTGAGACGGTGTGTGTGGAGCTTTGCGCATCCCGGTACGACTCGCTCACGCAGAAGAAGAGGTGGGAGGAGACGGACCTGATCAAGGTGATCCGGGAGAAGAAGACCATGCTTCTCTTTGCCAATCTGCTGCTCGCCCACTTTCAGAAGAGAATCGGCGCCAGGCTCGGCATCCGGCCGGGAGAGGAGATCCTGAAGGCCATCCAATGTGCCGGGACCTCGGGTTCCCGGGTTCACCTGGTGGACCGGGACATCCGCACCACCCTTTCGAGGGCCTGGTACCGTATGGGCCTCCGGGCGAAGTTCAAGCTCCTCTACCAGTTCATCTCCTCCCTGGTGGAAGCCGATGAGATCAGCGAGGCCGACATCGAGGAAATGAAAAACAAGGACGTGCTGGAGTCCCTTCTCTCCGAAATGGGGCAGGCCCTGCCTGTGGTGCGGGAGGTGCTCATCGACGAGAGGGATCGGTATCTCAGCCATATGATCCGGACTGCGCCGGGGAAAAAGGTCGTGGCAATCGTCGGGGCAGGTCACGTGCCCGGAGTGAAGCGGTACTGGGATCAGGAGATCGATATCGAGGCCTTGCGGCAGATGCCTCCCAAGGGTCGCTACGCGGGCTGGTTCAAGTGGGGTTTCCCGGCCCTGATCGTGGCCCTCTTTGTGCTGGGGTTCTACACCTCGGGGACCTCTACCGGCACCGACATGATTGTCTGGTGGGCGATCACCACCGGCGCCCTTTCCGGGCTGGGCGCGGCCATGGCCCTCGGGCATCCTCTCACCATCCTCTCGGCGGTCCTTTCCGCGCCGCTCACCACCCTCCACCCCCTGATTGCAGCCGGGTGGGTGGCCGGTCTTGTGGAGGCCCTGCTGGGCAGGCCCAAGGTAAAGGACTTCCAGAACCTGCTGGAGGACATCACATCCCTTAAGGGTTTCTGGAAGAACAAGATTACCCGCATCCTGCTGGTGGTGATCTTCACGAACCTGGGCGCCAGCATCGGAACCTTCGTGGCCATTCCCCTCATGATCAAACTGCTGGCCTAGCCCTGCCGAGGGTTGATGAATGAATCGATTTCGCGTAGAATGTGAAAAAGGAAATCGTCGGCCGTCCCGGCAAGGGAATTGTCGGCTTGCCTTGTTCCACGGATGAGAAAAGACTACTACGCCAAGAAGCTCTCTGCAGAGCGCCTTTGGAAGGTCTACGAAATCGCCTCCTCCAGGGTCAAACGGTATCTGGAAGAGGAGATCCGCTTTGTCATGGATCGTGTCACGCCCGACGCTCATGTGCTTGAACTGGGATGCGGATACGGAAGAGTGCTGTACCGATTGGCCGCCAAGACCGAAAGGGTGGTCGGCATCGACACATCCCGGGATAACCTTGTGATGGCCGCGCAACGGGGAAGAGGCGGAACCAAGCTTGTTCTGATGGACGCAGCCTCCCTGGGTTTCAGTGAAAAGATCTTTGATCTTGTCGTATGCATACAGAACGGGATCTCGGCGTTCCGGGTGGATCCCTTCGAACTGATGCGGGAAACCATGCGTGCCATCCGTCCGGGCGGACGAGCCCTTTTTTCAAGTTACTCCGAGAAATTTTGGCCTCACCGTCTGGAATGGTTCCGCGAACAAGCCCGGCATGGACTGCTGGGAGAGATCGACGAAGAGACCACAGGCAAAGGCGTGATCGTGTGCAAGGACGGATTCCGCGCCGGCACGTTCGGCCCGGAAGACTTTCTCGCCCTTGGTGCCAGGCTGGGGCTGCCCGCCGAGGTTTTCGAAGTGGACGGGTCGAGTATTTTTTGCGAGATCGTGCGTTCCTGAATCCACTTTTTGCGAGTCCGTCAAACAGGGAAGTGAGGGCGGTTGTTTTCGTTTAACTCAGAACAAAAGGGGGCGTTATGTTTGAGTCGGCGGAGCTCGGACACAAGGTTGACAAAGAAACCTACAAGAAGGAGGAACCCCGACTTCGGGAGGAGCTGCTCAACGCCCAGTTTGATCTCTCTGAAGCTCGCAGATTCCCCGTAATCATCCTGATCGGCGGTGTGGACGGCGCAGGAAAGGGTGAAACCGTCAACCTGCTGAACGAATGGATGGATCCAAGACACATTCAGGCTCATGCCATGGGGGAACCGACCTTTGAGGAAAGGGAACGGCCTCCCATGTGGCGCTTCTGGCGGGCACTTCCGCCAAAGGGGAAAATCGGCATTTTCTTCGGCTCCTGGTATACGGATCCCGTCGTCGGCCGCGTGCTGGGCCGGACCAAAACAGAGCAGTTGAATCTGAGTATCGATGAGATCAACCGTTTCGAAAAGATGCTTACCGACGAAGGGGCTTTGATTATCAAATTCTGGTTCCACCTCTCCAAAAAGGCCCAGAAAAAACGCCTCACGGCCCTTGGAAAGGACCCGAAAACACGCTGGCGTGTGACCGATACGGAATGGGAACGCTTCAGGATGTACGACAAGTTTCGCAAGTGGTCGGAGCATACCCTGCGGGAAACCAACACGAGCTATGCCCCCTGGATCGTGGTGGAGGGGGGAGACCCCCGCTATCGCACTCTGACCGTAGGCAAAATCCTGCTGGAAGTGATGCGGAAACGCCTGGGGCAGAAAGAGCCCCAAAAGGCCGTCGTAACGGCGGCGCCATTCATACCCCGTATGGATGAGCTCAATGTTCTCAAGTCGCTGGATATGTCCCTGAAGCTGGACAAGAAGACGTACGAAGAGGAACTCGAGAAATACCAGGGCCGGCTGAATCTTCTCGTCAGGATGCCGAAATTCCGTAAAAAGTTTTCGCTCATTGCCGCATTTGAAGGCGCCGATGCAGGTGGAAAGGGGGGAAACATCCGAAGGGTTACGGCTGCGCTCGATGCCAGAAATTATTCGATCATTTCGGTTGCGGCTCCTACCGAGGAGGAAAGGGCCCAACCCTATCTGTGGCGTTTCTGGCGCTACGTCCCGGGAAAGGGGGAGGTGACCATCTTCGACCGGACCTGGTACGGACGGGTGCTCGTAGAACGGGTTGAGGGGTTTTGTTCCGAAGCGGACTGGCTGCGCGCCTACGGCGAGATCAATGACTTTGAGGAACAGCTGTTGCGAAACAATATCCTGATCGTCAAGTTCTGGCTGGCCATCAGCAAGGAGGAGCAACTTCGGCGCTTCAAAGAAAGGGAAAAAACTCCTTTTAAAAGATTCAAGATTACGGAAGAGGACTGGCGCAACCGCGAAAAGTGGAATGCCTACGAGCAGGCGGTATGCGACATGGTGGATCGCACGAGCACCGATATCGCCCCCTGGACCCTGGTGGAAGGCGACAACAAGTACTATGCCCGCATCAAGGTTCTGAGGATTCTGTGCAAAACCATCGAGGCGGCACTGTAGATGCGATTTGAGCTCGTGCTCATCCGGAAAACCTCGATTTCCGGATGGACACCAGCTCATACGAACCCTGGAAAGGGGGCAACCTGCGGGTGTGGGATTGGGCGATTGGAGGAGTTGAGGACCGGCTCAGGGGCCTACCCCTGTGTAAGGAGGGCACTATGAAAGAGAAAGATCTGAAGCACGTCAAATACATCGGAGCTTCGCGGCTGAAATTCCTCGGGGACTTTGGAATCAAAACGTTGGAACAACTCAATGAGACTTCGATAGAAAAACTGGCACAGGTCCCGACCATCGGAAGGCATTATGCCAAATTGATCAAGAATGCCGCGAGTGCGGCTCGTGGGGCAAAACGGGATGGCACATCCGCGGAAAGTGCAACCGACGGAAAGAAGAAGACGGAAAAAACCAAAGAGATTTCAATCATAGAGTTAGACGTTCTCAGAAAGCGCTTAGGGGCTCTATTTGAAAAGCTAACCCCTCCTGAAAAGAAGAAGACGCTGGTGTTATTCGACGAATTGAAGAAAAGATCGGACACCCTCTTGAGCCGTCTCGACAAATTGGCTCAGGTAGAGGATGGCCTTTCCAAGAAAAGTCTAAAAAAAATGATCAAAAAGGCTGGTGTCTTGAATGCAAAACTGAAAGATGTGGAGGAAAAGCTCAAAAAGAAAAAAATTGAAAAATTGGCTCTGGAGATTCAATCCTTTTCCAGGATGCTCAAAAAACGCCGTCCCCTGAAATGAAGAAGCTGCTTTTGCTGGGCGACATTCACGCGAACTATCCCGCCTTGAAAGCAATCATGACTGCAGTGGAGCCGGACCGCTTTGACCGGATTGTCAATACCGGCGACTTCACCGTGTACGGTACCTTCCCCAATGAAACCATACAATGGTTTCGTGAGAGAAAAAGAATCATCTCCATCCTGGGGAATACGGATCGAAGGGTTTTACAATTATTGCAGGGCAGGAAACTAAAAAAACCCAAAAAGAAACAAAAGCGGATCATGTATTTTTGGACATGCCGGAATCTGCTGCCGGAAAACCAGGCCTACCTGAATTCCCTGCCGAGACAAACCCATTTCACCATAGGCGGCATCCGCATAGGGGTGTTCCACGGCACCCGGGATGATCCTGACGAGGCGCTCTTCCCCGCTTCCCCGGAAAGGCGTTTTCGTCAGTTCTCGAAGGATTCACCGTATCAGGTACAGATCATGGGCCATTCGCATATGCCGTATCACAAAATCGTGGAAGGGGTTCATTTTGTCAACCCAGGCAGCGTGGGGCGCATGTTTGACGGAGATCCAAGGGCGTCTTTTGCGGTTCTCAGGCTCGCCTCGGAGAAGATCTCGGTGGAACATTTTCGAGTTCCCTATCCGGTGGAAGATGTGGTTGAAAGCCTGAAAAATTACCGTTTGCCGGATATTTATGGAGAAATGTTCCGCGCAGGAAGAAAGTTCAATTGAGAACCGTGAAGATCCGAAGCCGATGTCTCCGGTCGAATCGGCATCCCGGAAATCAGGGAACATGGTTTTTTGGAAATTCAAAAAATCTCATTTTGCCACAATTTTTATCAATATCAATCCAAGACGTAATGTCCAGGTCAATGCGGCATGCGCCACAGGTCGGTATATTCGTGATGCGTCGGTCACTGATATACGCGGCTAGTTCAGTGATTGCCGGATTATGACCGATCAGCATGGCCCGGCTCACGACATCATCCATATTTTTGATAACGTCGAGCAAGGCCTTTTTGTCCGACATGTAAAGCACTTCGCTGTACAGGATTCTATCGAGAGGATAATCGATTCCGCCGGCAATCATCCGCGCAGTCATGGCAGCTCTGTTTGCCGGACTTGAAATCATGAGGTGCGGTGCTGTTTTCAGCTTTTTTAAAACTGTCCCCATAAGCGGTGCGCTTCTGCGGCCTCGACCGCTCAGGGGTCTTTCAAAATCTTCCAGGGCGGGATATTTCCAACTGGACTTGGCATGCCTGACCAAATAGATCGTCTTCATGGCGCCTCAGTTCGTATTCATGCGTCGGATGGATGAAAGGGGGTGCACTCCGTGAAGGCGCTACTTGATTGAAACCGGTTTGTGAAGCCACTTTTCCTTATCCGCCACCCGTCCGCATTTTTTGCACAGAAATTTTGGTTTTCTGATGATGTCCATAAATTCATCCAGACTCTCATTCAGATCGTCCGCCTTCCATTTGCAGAGCTTTTTTTCCTTTTTAGCCATTTCTTGTCTCCTTTCTACGCCTGCCAATTGGTAAAAGGGTTTTGAATCAGATTGGAGTTGTAATAGCGCGGATCTCCGGTGACCTCTTCCCCCAGCCACTCGGGCTTGGAAAAGGGTTGCTCCTCGCTCTCCAATTCCACTTCAGCTAGGATCAAGCCTTCGTTATCCCCGTGGAATTCGTCAACTTCCCAGATCACGCCATCTTCCTCCAGCCGATACCGGTCCTTTTCGATGAGGGGTTTCTCGCAAAGGTTCAGCAGCTGCCTCGCGTCCTCCAGCGGGATCTCGTATTCGAATTCCGGGCGGGTTGCGCGGACCGCGATTCCCTTGATTGTCAGGAAGGCCCGGTCTTCGGCAATGCGCACGCGGACGGTTCTTCCTTTCACGCTGCTCAGAAACCCCTGACGCACCCGCACGGGCTGCACACGGCGCCAAGCAGACCCTTTTGTGAGAAATTTTCTTTCTATTTCGCTGGCCATCATCGTATCCCGATTTCAAAAACGCATTTACGAAGTGAATGGTTGCGTCCTATCGATCCCGCAAGGAAATGATCTTTTGAATCTTATCCCAAAGCTCCTGATAGGATCTGGAAGCCGTTGATCCCGGTGAGAAACCTGCAACCGGCGCGCGGTGAATTCCCATCTTTTCAATTTCAGCCGAATAAGGGATTGAATTTTCCAGCACGCCGTCAAACAGCTGGGAGGCGGATGAGACAAGCTCTCTGTGCATTTTCTTGTGCCGATCGACCATGGAGAAGAAGGTGTACATGCTTCCGACATGAAACCGCTTTTTTTTACAGAAAGACAACAGCTGTCGGTGGGCGCGTATGGACAGGGCCGTCGGTATCAGCGGGACCAGGGTGTAGTCGGCGGCGCTGAGAATATTTTCAGCCAGCACACTGATCGTGACCGGGCAGTCCAGCATGATGAGCCGGTACTCCTCCTCAAGCGGGCGCAGTATTTTTTTCAGCCTCACGTCGGGGTGCTTCAACCCGCTCAGGGTAATATCCAAATTCCGAAGTGAGAAATCGGCCGGAAGCAAATCCAGATTTTCATAATCCGTGCCTTTAATACTTTTGAGAACCCGTTTCCCTCCCTTCGCCAACCCCTTTGCCCCCGATTTCAGCTTGGGCTTGACCCGAAAATAGTAGGTTGCCGAACCTTGCGGATCCAGGTCGCAGAGAAGGGTTCTAAAACCCGTCCGCGCGGCCAGATAAGACAGATTGACGGCTGCAGCCGTCTTCCCGACGCCCCCCTTGTTGCTGTAGACGGCCAATGTCGTCACGGTTCCCCCCCGGAAACCTGCGGCGCGAAGAGATCTTGAAAAAGCGCCTCATTTGAAGAGGACGCAAAATCCGAGAAGGTCTCCGCGAACGCATCTTTGGCACTCTGTCGTTCCGCGGCCAGGGTTCCGACCAGACTGCCGATTGCCAGAAGTGTGCGCCGGGATTGGCCGCGCTCTGTGGACAGTTCGCCGGCGACGGTGAGAAGGTATTCTTCTTGAACCCTGAGGTCATTGATCTCCCCCAGGTTGTCCTGAAGCCTCTTCAGCTGGCTGATCAAAATATCCATTTTGTCGGCGGGGAACAGGCCGGCGAAAAACTCCATCAAGTATCGCAATTTCTTGCAGTGAATTCTGAGGATGTGCAGCATCGTATCATCGCCGCCTTCGAGGACCTGCTTGCCCGTTTTTACAACCCTCCTGTATTTCGTGATAATTCTTTTTCGCGCCAATGTGATTACCGGAAGCCCGGCATTCGGTGCAGTCGGGGAAGACGGAACCGGTTTGTTCAGGAATGTTTCCCAATCCTTTATGCCCTTTTCGTATCTTCCGGATTTCAGGCCGCGCACGACTTCCTGAAAAGCCTCTGCGCGTTTCTTCCGCAGATGGTCGAACAAGGGATCAATGTCTTTTCGCAAGACCGGCACGATCTTCTTCTTATAGGCCGCTTCTCGGAGGAGGTAGACATCCAGGTCCCGCAGTGCATTGGAGAGTTTGCCCAGAGATGCAAACTCTTTCTTAAAACGGTCTGTCGTCCTTGAAGGAAAAACAGACCGAATCTGCCCGAGTGCCGAGCGGGTCCTGCGAACAGCGACCCGGAAGTCATGGACAAACTCCGTGTCGATGTCCTTTTCGATGTTGGCTTCGTTGACCCGTATGATTTGCAGCAGAAACCGCAAAATGGCCTTTGTCGCTTCATCAGCGCGCATTTCGGGGGCAAGCTGAACGGTCATTTTGGAGGAATAGCTGCCGGGTTCCTTGCCGGCCATCCTCAGCCCTTCAAAATAAACGGCATCTTCCGTGCCGACCGCGAGTCCGGCTGCTGCGAATTGTTCGGCGATTTTTCGCGCATGTCTCGAATAGCCCTTGACCGGCAGGAGCCACAGATAGACTGCCGGTGCCGGCGCATTTTCCTCGGAGGAAGATCGAATCTCTTCACAGGCCAGGCGCACAACAGTCTTTCCTTCGCTGTCCAGAAGTCCGCAAGGCCTGAGGCGGGACCGGACTTCGGCAAGCTTCAAGAGCGCTCGCACCCCCAGGATGGGCGCCAACTGCTTTTTGAATCGGCCGTCGGGAAACTCCCATACAAAAACGGGGGGAGAGTCGATGGAAATACAATGCAGCAAATCTCGCTGAAACAGGTTGCGCAGGCATACCTTGTCGCCGCACCGATGCAGCACAAGCGACTTTTTGAACAGGCGCCAGTCAAAGGTGTCGTAAATCGTGGTTGTTTCCGTCTTGTCAGGCTCTTTTTTGATGGTGTATTGAGCGTTCAATCCGCCAAGCAATCGCCCGATATCGCAGTCCCCCTGCAGTTTGAATGGAATGGGACCGTTCATGGTTTATCGCTCTTACCGGATGTACGTCGGGATAACCCGCGGTAAAGGCCGATGAAGACTTCTTGCGCAGCCCGACGCTTCTCGCCTTTCCGGGGGCGGCGTAGGACGTACGTGCCGTCCGGCTGCATGTCCCATGCGGAGCCGTTGTCGGTTTCCAGCACGTTGAGGACCTCTTCCAGTTCCTGTTGGATATGGGGATCCTTCACAGGTGCGATGCACTCCTTGCGGCTGAAGAGATTCCGCCGCATCCAGTCGGCCGAGCCAATGAAGAATTCAGGATGGCCGCCGTTTTCAAAGCGATAAATGCGCCCGTGTTCCAGAAAACGACCGATCGTACTGAAGACGCGAATGCTCTTGGAAAGGCCGGGAACCCCCGCGCGCAGACAGCATAAACCGCGCACATTGAGGGTGATGGGAACGCCTGCCCGGCCGGCGCGATAGAGCTCGCCGATCATGCGCGGATCCTGGAGCTGATTCATCTTGGCGCGAATGCCCGAAGGGCGTCCTTCCTGCCTGTGCTGAATCTCTCGGCGGATCAGTTTGCTGAAGCGCCTGAACATATTGTTGGGAGCAATCAACAAGTTCTTGTAGCCGGGCGACTTTACGGCGCCCGTCAACTCGTTGAACAAGGAAGCGATTTCGCGGCCCAGTTCCGGATCGCAGCTGAGAATGCCCAGGTCTTCGTACATTCGGGCGGTGCCGGGGTGATAGTTGCCCGTTCCCACGTGAAAATAGTGACGAATGACGCCCTCTTCCTCGCGTATGACCAAAGCGGATTTGACATGGGTCTTCAGCCGCTCCATTCCATAAACAACGTGCACGCCCGCCTTCTCCAGCCGCTTGCCCCATGACATGTTGGGCGCCTCATCGAATCGCGCGGTGATCTCCACCAGGGCCGCCACCTGCTTGCCCCGCCGGGCTGCTTCCATCAGCGACTGGAGGACCGGTGAGTGGCTGTTGGTCCGATAGACCGTCAGTTTGATCGCCAACACCTGCGGGTCGACGGCGGCACACTGCAGAAAATGGAGAACGGAAGTGTCGAAGTTTTGGTAGGGATGATGCAGCAGGATATCTCCCCGACGGATCTCATGGAAGATATCTGCCGGATTGTCCGGATCCAGGCGGCGCAATCTCGGATGCGTTACGGGTTCGTGGGGCGGATCGTGCAGTTCCGGGTGTCCCTTCACTTGAAATTTGCTCAAATCAGCCAGACCCAAAAGGCCCTCGGTCGATTCAAGATCCTTGATGTCGGCTTTGAGGTGCTTGGCGATCCAGTGCTGCAGCTCCTTCGGCATCCCTTTGCTCACCTGGAGCCGGACGATGCCGGCAAACTTCCGCGCTGTCAGCTCGTTTGTAACCATGCCGATGATGGAGCCGGGGATGAGGCCTGCTTCCGGTCCGTCCAGGACGGTGCGGTCCCAAGGGTCGTCCTTGGCGATACGGATGACGCGAAAGAAATAACTTTTGAGGCGAGCCCCCTTGTGAAACAGCAGATTGAGGTTGGACGCGATCACCTGCTCCAGAGGAACAAACCCGGAATCCTTCGGCAGCGGCACCCATCGGGGGAGGCTCGCAGGCACTTTGATCCTGATAAAACGCTCTTGTTTGTCCTTGGGTTCCTTAGCGGTCACCGCAAGGTTCAGCCCGAGGCTGCTGATAAAAGGAAAGGGGTGCGACACGTCCGCGGCAAGAGGTGTCAGGATTGGATACACGGATTCGCAGAAATACCGCTTCATTTGAGACGCCTGCCTTTTGCCGAGATCTTTATATTCCAGGATAGGCATCCCGGCCTTGGCCAAGGCAGGTTGAAGTTCATCGCGCACAATCCTGGAAAGAAGTCGACTCTGCTCGTTCAACTCGATTTGACAGGCACGCAGTTCCTCCTCCAGGCTCAGCCCGCCGCCGGATGGTTTCTTCTTTTTTTTCATCCTGCGCTTGAGTCCGCCCATACGTTTCATGGCAAACTCATCATGCAGCATCCCCATGATGCCCGCGAACTTGACACGCTCGAGCAGAGGCAGGTCAGGATCCTCAACGAGCGCAAGCACGCGTCTTGCAAAACTGAGCCAGCTCAACTCGCGATTGATGAGGGCATCCGGGGAATCCATTCTGATTTTTCTCATCTTTGTGGAAGCCTTCGTCCCTTCTTTCATTCGCTCATCCTCAGCGGCACAATAGCAGCGCAAAAAAGTCACTAACCTGGATTTGAGCCTTTACGTCGCGACTCCGGTAGCCTATATTTTCCTTAAAGGTTTCGTCTCATATTGCGTTGGATTCAGATAAATATATCATAATAGGGTAACTTCGGAATAGATGTCAATTGAGGTTTTCGATCGAAAGGTCGATAATGACTTGAAATGAAAGCATGTTTCAAATCGTAATTCGTAACGTGCCGAGGTCTTCCTGGGGGGCGGTCCCGATATCATGAGAACTCAAACCGGACGGAAAGAACAGAAAGCCCCGTCTCTCGCGGGTGACTTCTGGGGTGGACTGGCGGCAATGCTGGTAGCCCTCCCATCTTCCATCGCCTTCGGTGTGCTCGTCTACTCGTCCCTGGGTGAGGAATACATCGGGCAGGGTGCTCTGGCCGGAATCCTCGGCGCCGCCGCGCTCGGCCTTGTTACACCGTTCATAGGAAAGACAGGCGGACTGATCTCGGCCCCTTGCGCCCCGGCGGCCGCTGTCCTGTCCGCATTTGTGACGGGCCTTCTTGCCGGAGATGTCGACGGAATAAAGCCTGAGAGCATTCTCGCCCTGATGGCCCTGGCTTTGTTGCTTTCCGCGGGTTTTCAGGTCCTTTACGGGGCCATCGGCGGAGGCCGGTTGATCAAATTCGTCCCGTACCCGGTCGTCAGCGGCTATCTCTCCGGGGTGGGAGTTCTCATCGCTCTCGGGCAGCTCCCCAAACTGTTCGGCCTCCCGAAGGGAACGCCTCTTTTTCAGGGCGTGATCTCTCCCGGACTCTGGAGGTGGCAGGGGCTGGTAACCGGGATTGTCACCATGGCGGTAATGGTGACAATCCCTCGCATTACAAGGAAAGTCCCGGCCGCCATTTATGCCCTGTTAGGGGGGATGTTCACCTATTTTTTTCTCGGATTTCTTTTTCCGGAGCTGCGGGAACTCACGGATAACCCCCTCATCATCGGACCGATCCACACCTCCGGCTCCTTCTTGGAGACTTTTGCGGGGGGACGGACGAGTTTCCTGCTCGCCTTCGACCTCAACTCACTCCGACTCATTCTCATCCCGGCAATTACCCTTTCGGTTCTCCTGTCGATCGATACCCTGAAGACTTGCGTAGTGCTCGATGCTTTGACCCGCCGCAGGCACAACTCAGACAGGGAGCTCATGGGTCAGGGCGTTGGAAACCTGGCATCATTCCTGGTCGGTGGCATACCGGGCGCCGGAACCATGGGACCCACCCTGGTCAACGTGACCAGCGGGGGCCGAACGCCTCGTTCCGGCGTGATCGAGGGCGTGTTTGTAGTCATGACCCTCCTCCTGCTGAGCCACCTGGTTGCCTGGGTGCCCATTGGCGCACTGGCAGGGATCCTGCTGGTCATCGCTTTGCGGATGTTCGACTGGAGAAGCATGCTTCGACTGCTGCGCTACCCTGCAGGGCGACTGGATTTTGCCGTAATTGCCGGGGTGATCTTTGTCGCCGTTACCGTTGACCTGATTGCAGCTTCCGTAGTGGGTGTTGCGCTGGCGATCCTGCTTTTCATCAGAGACCAGGTTCGGGGCTCCGTCATTCGCCGTAAGAGGGGTCTGGACCAGGTGTCGTCCAAGACCCGTCGTGTCGATTCAGAACGAAAGATCCTTGAACAGTACGGTGGGCAGGGGGTCTTCTGTGAACTCCAGGGCAACCTGTTCTTCGGGACTACCGACCAACTCTTTACCCATCTGGAGAACGATCTTCGTACAAAACGCTTCATTCTCTTCGACATGCGACGCGTCCAATCCATGGATTACACGGCGGCGCATCTCTTTGAACAGATGCAGGTGCAGTTGAACGAACGGGGCGGGCGGTTACTGTTCACCGGCATGCCCTCGGCCTTGCATGACCAGCGCGATTTCGAGCGCTACCTGGCGCAGTTGGGCGTCGTAAGTGAAGGCGGGGTGATGGTCTCGAAAACGCTCGACAGTGCACTGGAATGGATGGAGGAACGCATTCTGGAATCCTCGGGGGCATGGGAAAAAAGCGATGAACAACTGCTGGATCTGAAGGAGTTCGACCTTTTTCGGGGATTCGAAGAGAGGACCCTCGGCGAACTGCGCGCCTGCATGCGTGAACTTTCCGTCGGGCAGGGTCAAAAGATTTTCTCCCAGGGGGATCAGGGAGACGAGATTTTCCTGATCCGACGAGGCAGTGCACGGATCCTGCTTCCTCTCAAAGGAGGCAAACAGCATCACTTGGCTACCATAGGTCGGGGGGACTTTTTCGGGGAGCTATCGTTTCTCGACCGCAGGATCCGTTCCGCCGATGTGGAGGCAAAAGTTGCAACCGACCTCTACGTTCTTTCGCGCTGCCGTTTTGACGAAAGGAGCTATTCCGATCCCGTCTTCGGCGTGCAGGTTTTCGCGCGCCTGGCGCTCTCCATTGCCGAGCGCCTTCGCCACGCCGACACCGAACTGCAGACGCTTGAGGAACGATAGATACAGGGGACAGACTCCATGCGGAATCATCACAGACGGCTGGAGAGAACCGGCGTTTGTGCAAGTCTCTGCTGTGTGACTTTCAAGGAAGGGTGCCGTAATGGAATTCTCTCAACAAGACATCGAGCGTATTAACGGTAATTCCCTGTACAAAACAGTCGGTATTTTGGTCGATGATGCGAAAGACGGTAAGGCACATTCGCGTCTTCGACCGAATCCGGCACTTTGCTGGCCATTTGAGGGTCAACCCCATGGCGGCGTGCTTTTTACCCTGATGGACACGACCATGGCATGGGCGGTTTTGACGGCGACCGACCAGGAATACAACTGTGCCACCATAAACCTGGACATCCAATATACCAGGCCGGCCCAAGGTGAAAGCTTCGACTGCAACGCCTGGCTTACTCATAAGGGAAGGCAGGTTGTTTATTCCAGGGCGGAAATTGTCGATGAAAAGGGCCGGCTTGTGGCGAATGGACAGGGGGCCTTCTGGATCCACAAAGTTGCCGTCAAGTCATCCGTAAAAACGTTGCTCCTGGTATCCAGTGATAGTGATAAGGAGTGATACAATGAGAGTAATCGCGTTGGTCGAGAACACAAAGCCGGAAGATAGAGAAGATCTGATTGCAGAACATGGCAAGCGCAGTGAGGAAGCAATTTGGAGATGTGTCGATTCGGGCGGTATTTGGCGGTTTTCATCTGGTAGGTTTACCGATTCTGAATACGATGGCAGGGAGTAAAGGAGAAGTAAAGCGCATAGGAGAGGAACTGCAGAAGTATCCTATAGGGCGGGAATTCCATTGAGACCGCAATGAATTTCAGGTATATTCTTTCCATGGAAGCCCACAGTCAGTCCATGAATGAGGAATAGCACACCGGCATCGCAAAAGGAAAGCTCCGCGCTTCTCCCCGATTCCCTTCGCCCGTTCTTCTGGGACGTCGATTTTGATCGTCTCACCGTCGAGGAGAACTCCTTCTTTATCATCAGCCGGCTCCTCGAACACGGTGACGAGCCATCCGCCAGTTTTCTTCTGAACACATACGACGAGGACAAAATCACCCACGTGGTGAGAACCAGCCGAGTTCTCTCCAGGAGATCCAGGGGCTTCTGGATGATCTACTTTGGGATTGAAGGCGAGCCATGTTCACCGAAGCAATATCCGCCTCCCTGCTGAAACTGATCGAAAGGTTGAGCTCAGTTCCCGAAATGGCCTCTTCCTACCTGGGGGGCGGAACGGCCCTGGCCCTCCAGTTGGGTCACCGGAGGTCTGAGGATCTCGATTTCTTTGTCCCGGAACCACTTGAAGCGGCGTCCTATCTCACTGCGCTCCGGAGGTCTGCGATGGACATCGTGGTCCTGAATCAGTCGCCTGCCCATACGGAACTCCTCATCCAGGGCATCCTTGGAAAGGAAGTTAGACATTTGGACGGGGCGTCAAGATTCACCCAGTATTTGGGCTAAGTTGAAACCTCAGTGGGCGACGTGGCGCTTCGTGATCGAAACACAATAGGCGAGCATCAGACCGTGTTCGGGGGAAGAGGAAAGACATGACTGTCCGGGTCAACATCGTTTGACATTAGTAACGTATCGCGCTATTATCTGCCCATAATGATAAGAACGTTTGGCGACAAAGAGACTGAGAAGATCTTTCAGCGTCGTTTTTCGCGCTGCATCCCACCTCAGTTGCATCGAATCGCCTGGAAGAAACTTGTGCTCCTCGACGCCGCGGAAGGACTTGATGATCTACGTGTTCCTCCGGGGAATCGGCTTGAAAAACTCTCTGGCAATCGTGCCGGTCAGCATAGCATACGCATCAACGAGCAGTGGCGAGTCTGCTTTCGGTGGCACGAAGGAAACGCTTATGATGTTGAGATTACGGATTACCATTAGGAGGCCACAATGAGCAAGAAATTCCCGCCTGTCCATCCGGGTGAGATCTTATTGGAGGAATTTCTGCAGCCGATGGGTATCAGTCAGTACCGATTGGCTAAGGATATGAGTGTGCATCCGCGGCGCATCAACCAAATTATTCACGGTAAGCGTTCGATCAGTGCAGATACGGCGCTCAGACTGTCACGTTATTTTGGTGTTTCGGAGCGATTCTGGCTGAATCTTCAGGCACGCTACGACATCGAAATCGAAAAGGACCGGCTGGAAGGCCGGATCGAAGACGAGGTCAAGGTTTTTGCTGCAAATCAAATGAGCGATGCTCGTGTCTGATGCACTGCAGAAGACGTAACCGTGTCCGTGCATCCCGCGGACCCTCAGAAACCTTTTCATAGCGACACCAGGCCCTGAGGCGTAGAAATGAATGATTGTCAGGGTACAATGAAGCGTCGGGGTCCCTCTTCGGCTTAGGATTTCGATCAGCAAGTCCCCCGTGAGTCTTCAGCAGACTGCTGAGTGGCTTGTCAGCGACCCTACTCGATGACCTTCGTCTTCTGAATGACCACGGGCTTGAGCGGGACATTCTGGAAAGGACCCCGGGTTCCTGTCGGGGCTTTGGAGATGGCGTCGACCGTATTCATGCCTTCCACGACCTTGCCGGACACGGCATAGCCCCAGCCTTCGCGATTTTTCCCCTTGTGGTTCAGTGCGTCGTTATCCACCGAGTTGATGAAAAACTGGGAGGTGGCGCTGTGGGGGTCCCGCGTGCGGGCCATCGCCACGGTACCTCGGTCGTTCTTAAGCCCGTTGTCCCCCTCGTTCACAATCGGCGGATTGGCGCCCGGCTTGGCACCCAGGTCCGAGCCGAGCTCGCCACCCTGAATCATGACGAATGTTGTACGGTCAGCAGGATTTTGGGATATAATGGCCGGGATTTACAGATCTGAAGGAGCCAGGGAGGTTGAAACGTGGAAAAAGCCGAATTCTTGCTGGTGAAAACCGATGAAATCGAATGGCAGGACGGGGAGAAGATTATGGGCATGCCGGGCGTGCTGGTGAAAATCATCGCCGAGGCCGAGGACGAATTCTCGGAACGGGTGGACAAGTTTGTCAAATTCCCTCCCGGTTACACCGAACCCCGGCACTCACACGGCTATGCGCACAGTACCCTCATCGTGGAAGGGGAAATGCACTGCGAAGGCAAGATCCTGAAGGCCGGGGATTACGTGTACGGCCCGGTGAATGTGCCCCACGGCCCCTATTATTACCCCAAAGGGATCATCCTTTACTCTTCGGGAAGAGGCAAAAAGATCAGTCAGACGCACAATCGGGAAGAATAGCTCAGTGGGTGTAGGGAATTTCAACATTGTGGTGTTGGAAAAAACTACACCTAATTGTCTGAAGAATTTCATGGTCTTAGAATATTCTACACGATCCTTCCGCCTGCTTTTTGTTGTGAAATCCCACACCCGGCCCGCAGGGCAAAAGCGCTTCAATCAAAAATAGCAATTTATATCAATTGGTTATGTTATTATCCTGCAAGACCCTTTTCAGGCATCCTTATTGCTCTAAGAATAATCAAACACCGCAATACCCTGAGAAGGAGGCAGACCATGCAGGATAAGGCCAAAGCAGAGAGAAGGGATCGGATCGGGTACGGTTCTTCCTACCGGAAAGGCTCCTCACGGGACCTGATGAGCAAGGCGGAGGTAGGGGCCGTCCTGGGGGGACAGGTCTGGATGATCAAACCGGACAAGGACGCGAAGCTCGGCAATCCATGCCTCTGGATGCGGGCCGGCGTCGTAGCCATGAAGGACTGCAACAATTTTTATGATTGCACTACCTGCAAATACGACCAGGGCATGCGTAAGCAGGTGGAGAACGGCAGGCAGATGAGCTGGCAGGAAGCCATGCGGAGAAGGCCGAGCCTCGAAAGGATCTGCAGGCACAGCCTGACCGAACGTATCGCCAAGAGGGTATGCGCCTACGATTATGAGTGTCCCAAGTGTGATTTCGACCAGTTCTTCGAAGATGTGTGGACCACAAAAACTAGAACACAACCCAATGAGATGCGGTACGTAAAGGGTTTCGGGGTTCCGCAGGGATACTATTTTCACGGCGGCCACACCTGGGCGAGAATCGAGAGCGGCGGGTATATCCGGGTCGGGATGGATGAATTCGCCCTGAAGACCCTGGGCTGCGCAGATGCGCTCGATCTGCCCACCATGGGAAAAGAGCTTTCCCAGGCCCAGGTCGGATGGGGGTTCAAGCGGAAGGAAAATCACGCCTCCGTGCTTTCGCCCGTTGACGGCGTCATCGTGGAAGTCAATGCCGGATTGAGAGAGCAGCCCGGTTCGGCGAATCAGGAGCCTTTTGGAAAGGGCTGGCTTTTTGTGGTGCGTAATCCGGATCTCAAAGGCACCGTCAAAAAGCTCATGGACGACAAGGCGAGCCTGACCTGGATGTCGGACGAGGTACAAACCCTCGAGAATATGATCGAAGGCCTTGTGGGTCCGCTGGCGGCGGACGGCGGAACCGTGGGCGATGACGTCTACGGCCATCTCCCGGGTCTGGGTTGGAAGAACCTCACGAGGACATTCCTCAAGACGGAATGAAGGGCCGAAATCCTGGTCGTGACAGGGAGCAAGACAAGACACAGGAGAGGATCCAGGCGGGCAGGTATTCGGGCGGAGGGTTGCCATGAAAGACCGACCGTGTGTGTGGATGCAGACAGGGGTTGTGCCCCGGAAGTATTGTGACAAGGACTATGCGTGTTCGGATTGCCTGTTCGAAGGCGCCATGCGCCGCGCGGCCGGGCGCAACGCCGAAACCAGGCAGCCGGGAACCCGACCCGGCAGCCGGCCAAACCGGATCGTGGCCTGGGAGGAAAAGGTCAGGGCTTTGCCCCCTTCCCGGAGGCCCTGCATTCACACCCTGAAGAAAAGGATCGGCTTCAAGTCATGCACCAACGAGTATCGCTGTGACCGCTGCGAGTTCGAGCAGTTTTTCTCCGATGCCTACACGGTCCAGGCGTTTGTGAGGCCTGTCGGTTTCCTTCAGGTGGAAGGCTTCAGGCTTCCACAGGGTTACTATCTCCACCCGGGGCATGCCTGGGCGCGGATGGAAGAGGGTTCTTCCATCCGAGTGGGAATCGACGAATTCGGCCTTCGTCTCCTGGGCCCGCTGGATCGAGTGGAGGCGCCCCTCCTGGGCAAGCCCGTGAAACAGGGTGAACCCGCTGTCCTTCTCTCTCGGGGAACGCATCAGGCCATGCTCCACAGTCCTGTGAGCGGTGTCGTAACCGCGGTCAACCCCCGGTTGAGGGAAAGCGGAACCTATGCCAACAGGGACCCTTACACGGGGGGATGGGTCATGACGGTTCACTCGGACCGGCTGCGCTCGGATTTGAAAGGACTCATGATCAACCAGGAATCGGCCCGGTTCCTGACCCACGAAGTGGAGCGGCTGCAGCAGGTCGTGCAGGACGCCTGCGGCCCCCTGGCGGCGGACGGCGGGTACTGGGGGGACGACATTTTCGGGAGCGCCCCCCGGATTGGGTGGGAAAAACTCACCGCGACCTTCCTTCGGTGCTCGTGACCGTTTCTTCAAGCCTTTTGATCTCGTCGGCCAGAAGCACCGTGCAATAGTGGCAGAGACGGCTTGATTTTCGATCCACGTCCCGCAGGCTCCGGCAGTAATGCATAATGCAGGTCTGCTCGGGGCAGTGCCTGAGGTTGAACGTGTGGCCCAGTTCGTGGACGGCTTCCTTGGCGACGCGGCATCGGAAAGTCTCCTCGGCCGTGGTCGGGAAAGGTGGATCCTTCAGCCGATGGGTGGACAGGATGCATGCCTTTCCTCCCAGTTGGGCCTCGCCAAAGACATAGGTGAGGATGGGGATGAACAGGTCCGCCCTGGTGACCGCGAGCACCTTGAGTGCCCTGGAGGGCGCGAGAGAGGAAAGGATCTCCAGGACGGGCGTGGAATGGACCTGCCCCCGCGCCGCATCCACAGGGAGGTCCGTTTCGGAGATCAGGGAAAGGATCTCCGACTCAAAGCCGAAGACCCGTTCGATTTCGCTGCCGATCCTGTCCGTCAGCCCGGCAGGCACATCACCGATCGGGGTGATGACAATTTTATGTTCTCGATAGCGGATCAAGAGGGTTTGCGGATTTCGTACCGCTTCATTTTGCCGTAGAGGGTGGATCGATCGATGCCCAGGACCTCCGCGCTGCGGGCGATGTTCCACCGGTTGTCCGTGAGCACGCTGAGCACATGAACCCGTTCCATATCCGCCAGACTCCTGCCGGAAGGGATGTTCACATGCTCCGGCCGCAGGATGGGAAGATCCCGGGGTAGAACGATTCGGCCCTTGCCGATGACCACGGCCCTCTCTATGGCGTTTTCCAACTCCCGCACATTGCCCGGCCAGTCGTGGAGCATCAACTCGTCCAGGGCCTCGCGGCCGATCCTGTCAATCGGCTTGTTGGTCTCCCGGGCGAATCGATGGAGAAAGTGCTCGGCCAGGATCGGGATGTCCTCCTTGTGCTCTCGCAGGGGAGGCATGGTGAGGGAAATCACATTGAGCCGGTAGTAGAGGTCCTCGCGAAACGAGCGATCCTGAACCGCTTTTTCGAGATCCTTGTTGGTCGCGGCGATGACCCGAAAATCCGCGTCGATGGGCTGGGTGCCTCCCACGCGATAGAAAACGTGATCCTCCAGGACCCTCAGGAGATCGATCTGCATCCTCATGCTGATCTCCCCGATTTCGTCCAGGAACAGCGTTCCCTCATGGGCCAGTTCGATCCTGCCCTTTTTGGTGGTTTTGGCGTCGGTGAAGGCCCCCTTCTGGTAGCCGAAGAGCTCGCTTTCCAGCAGATGCTCCGGAAATGCGCCGCAGTTCACAACCACAAAAGGTCCCTGGCTGCGCCTGCTCTGGGTGTGGATGGCTCTGGCCGCCAGGCCCTTTCCGGTGCCCGTCTCACCTCGGATGAGGACCGTCGCATCCGTAGGCCCGATCTCCTGGATGAGGTCGAACACCTTCTGGAGCGCCCGGGATTGACCGATCATGCTCTCGAAGCGCGTTCGCTCCGTGTACTGCTCCCTCAGGAACTGGGTCTCCCGGAGTTGCGCCTGCTGCTTCAGGATCTTCTCGATCAGGAGTCCCAGCTCATCGGGCTCGAAGGGCTTGAGGAGATAATCCTGAGCGCCGTTCTTCATGGCCTCGATGGCGCTCGCTACGGAGCCGTAAGCCGTGATCATCACCACGGCCGTGTCCGGATCCAATTCCCTGACCTTCCTGAGAACCTCCAGCCCGCTCATCCCCTCCATCTTGATGTCCACAAGGAGGATGTCGTAGCGTGCGCCGCTGCATTTCGTCAGGGCTTCCTCCCCGCCGGCCGCCTGGTCCACCACATGGCCGTCCCGTTCCAGCCAGGCTCCCAGGGACTCCCTTACGATCATCTCGTCGTCCACAATCAGGATCTTGCCCCTGCTCATGGGTTCCACTCCTTCCGATGTCCTGCTAAGGCGTCGGTTTGCAGGGGAGCTCCACCGTGAAGGTGGACCCTTCCCCGGGGTTGGATTGGACCTGGACGGCCCCGCCGTGCATCTGAACGATCCCGTAGGCCACCGAAAGCCCCAGTCCCACACCCTTCCCTTTCGTCTTGGTGGTGAAAAAAGGCTCGAAGAGCTTCTGAAGATTCTCGGGGGATATGCCTACTCCGGTATCCCGGAAGGACAGGATGACCCGGTCTTCTTCCCGCAGGTATTGGGTCCGGATGTGGAGGACCCGACGCCCCCCATCCCCTTCCATGGCCTCAACCGCGTTGGAGATCAGATTCATGATGACCTGCTGGAGCTGGTCTTCCGATCCGGCAAAATCGGGAAGACCGTCGTCGAACTCCTTCTCCACCCTGACGGAGTGGAGCTTCAGAAGATTGGCGTTCAGAAAAAGGGTCTTTTCGATGAGCCGGTGAAGGTCGAATTGGGTCACTTCCATCTTGGACTGACGCGAAAAGGCGAGCAGGTTCGAGACAATTCGGCTGATCCTCCGCGTTTCCGTCTCCATAAGACTCAGATACTTCTTGAACTTTTCGGTCTCGGCCGGACCCACCGCGTTTTCTTCCAGCATCCGTTTGATGAGCAGGGTGAGGTTGAGAATGCCCGAAATGGGGTTGTTGATCTCGTGGACCACCGATGCGGAAAGCTTGCCCAGGGAAGCCATTTTGTCCTGATGGAGGAGCTTGTCGTGGGTTTTTTTCAGCTCCTGGGTGCGCTCTTCGACCATCGTTTCCAGTCGCCTGGTGTTTTCTTCCTCATGATTCTTGCGTTCGGTGATATCGCGGCTGATTTCGATGAACTTCGACAGACTGCCGTTCTTTTCCCACACGGGGAAAAGGGTGACCTCCATGTAACGCCTGTTCCCCTGGTGGTCCAACCGCGTGAGCACCTGCTGGCTGGGTCTCCTGGTTCGGATCACCTCGTTGAGGGGGCAGAGGATGGTTTCCCGGTTACATCGTCGGTTGATCTTCTGGAAGACCTCATGACATTTCTTCCCGGTCACCTCCTCCCGGCTGTATCCCATCTGCTGCAGAAACGCATGGTTTACCTCAACGATCTCCATTTCCGTGTTGATGACCAGGATGAAATCCTGAATGCTGTTGAGGATGGTCTCGATCTCCTCGTTCCTTTTGCGGAATTTTTGCTGCTCTGCATTCAGGGCGCTCCAGAAAAGCATGAACATGTCGTAGCCGAGAAGGCGGATGCTGTCGGGTTTTGTCTTGAGGACATCCTCCAGGACCGCCTCTTCGGCGGTGAGCAGCACGATGGCCTTTATGCCGTGCCGGGGATGATACAACTGATGGAAATCGGTCTCGGTGATCAGGCCGAACCGTCTGGCGACCAGCATGCCCGGGCTTTCGGGATCGGGGTCGGCAACGGCGACGATGCGGCCTCCCAGGCCGGTCTGCTCGAGATGAACAAGGGTTTTCTCGAGGACCTCCCTGCAAAGGTCTCCTCCTCCCAGCAGCGCAATGTCAAACCTGTCCGGACTGCGGATCATGGATTGTGTTCCCGGCCGATTCTTCCTTCAAGACGAGAGAAAACACATCGGACCGGAACGTACCATGCAGGAGACCTCGTTTCAAGTCCATTCTGGGAAGAGCCTGCCCGCGCTTAAAGATAAGGAGATCCGGCCGAGTTGTCGCAGCCTTGTATAAACAATAGGAATACCGGGAAGTTCTAATACGCACGGGGGAACATTCTGGTTGACAGTGTGACACATCTTGTCTATGGTACTACGATCATTTTACCACACCACAATTGGATATCAGCCTGAAGGAGGATAGGCTTCATGAGTCAGAGCCCGGTAGGGTCGGTCATGGTCGTCGGAGGGGGAATTGCAGGGATGCAGGCGGCCCTGGATCTGGCGGATTCGGGGTACCTGGTCCATCTCGTCGAGAAATCCCACGCCATCGGCGGGGTGATGAGTGAACTGGACAAGACGTTCCCCACCAATGACTGCGCCATGTGAATTATTTCTCCCAAACTGGTCGAGGTCGGCCGGCACCTGAACATCCGTTTGCTTACCTGCACCGAAGTGGAGCGCATCGACGGCTCGGTCGGGAACTTCAAGGTCACAGTCCGCAAAAACCCCCGCTATATTGATCCGGCCAAGTGCACGGCCTGCGGGGAATGCACGGCGGTTTGCCCTGTAGAACTCCCGAACGAGTACGATCAGTGCCTCGGCACGAGAAAAGCCACCTATAAGAAATATGCCCAGGCCATCCCCGGGGCCTTCGCGATCCAGAAGACGGACAAGGCGCCGTGCCGCATGGCATGCCCTGCAGGGTTAAATGTGCAGGGATATGTACAGATGGTGAAACAGGGCAAGTACAAAGAGGCCCTCAAGATCATCATGGAAGACCTTCCCCTGCCCGG